>JAGLGH010000324.1 GCA_023144115.1 Nanobdellota archaeon
AGGGGCAGCATGGCCTCAACAAAATATTTTCTCATCCCAAAGAAATTAAGGCATAGTATCAGGTTTGACTCAGATATCAAGTGCCAGAAGATAGAAACTCCGTCAAAAGTAATTTTTGTTTATGTAATAGATAATCCAGGTGAAGAATGATGGCGATAATGCGTGAAAGTACGGGAATAAGAAAATTTGATTCAATGCTTGAAGGTGGGTTTCCCAAGGGAAGCGTTATTGGTCTGACCGGACCTCCTGGGATTGGCAAGTCAATCTTCAACCTCCACTTTATTCTTGAAGGCGCAAGACTTAATCAGAAATGTGTTTTTATCTCTCTTGAAGAGCCGCGCTCAAACATAGACCGGATGATACAGCAGTTTGAATTTGCTGATGAATTCTATCGCTATGAAAAAAAGAAGAAGATAATTATAAAATGCATGGATTATCAGGAATATGAAAAAGCTTATTTTAGCATATTCAATATTATCAATAAGGACAAGAAGATTGAAAGGCTTGTCATAGATTCGTTCAATGTATTCTTCGCTTCCCTCATTAGCGTTGATGCAGGAACAAATTCAAATGAGCTTGCAGCAAGGAGGATGATTAACAAGTCCTTCTCTTTGCTTAGAAGGGATAATCTGACCACTCTTATTGTTCTTGAGAAACTCGATAACCATAAGGTGCACTATTCTTACAATATTCCTTATATGGTTGATGGCATCGTCAGTATGGATTTCCTCTCTCTTGGCGCTATAGAGCGAATGATATTCATACCTAAAATGAGATGGACAAATCAATATAAAGAAAGCATTTCTTATGATATAAGTAGCAAAGGAATTAAGATTTTGCAAGAGGAGGAGTAGGATTGCCCTTTAATTTTTAAAAATTGATTGTAAGAATCTTTTAAGAGATTTTAGTAAATATTTAATCTGGTTTTTCCTTTATCCTAATTCTGCGGAAAAAGTAACATTAATATACTTCAATTTTTAGATTCTTAAACTAAACGGAGAATTAAAGTGAAAAATATAAAAAACTACTTATTGAATAAATTATTTTTTCCAAAGGTTGCAGTTATTGACCAGCCTGGGATAATATATAATGTTTTATCCAGGAGGTATGGTCATGTAAGCAGCAAGAAGAGAATAGTTTTTCTTTTTGAAGATATGTTTGCAGAGATTCAGAAAGAAGCTATTGCACAATTAGGGAAGGAAAAAGCTTCAGAACTATTTTATAAGATTGGTAAAGATTTTGGTGTTTCATTCATGCTGCTTGGAAAGGCTAAAAAAGTTCCTTCTTTTGTTTTGCCTGAGGTAATGGAATTTATTGCAGATAATTTTAGAGGTGGCGGATTTTCGATAGCTGAAAATATAGATGTTGATATTAAGCAGAACATAATTACTTTTTCAGGAAAAAATAATGTCATCTGCAGAAAAACAGCTGATCCCAGCTTTTTTGCAGGCGGGGCGGCAGGGATACTATCTTTATTATTAGGAAAGAATGTTGAGGCAGTTTCAAAATGTTGCAATTGCCCCAATGAATGCAAAGTTATTGCTAAAGCGGATTTACCCTCTAAGTATATTCCTGATGTTAATAAATTAATGCCTGATAAGAACTATGGACAATTGAATTTCCCCAAAGATGTAGAAAGTATGGATCACTTAGCATCATTTGGTAAATTTATGAGATTCAAAAAAATAAAGATTTCAGTGTCTGGCAAATTCCAGCTGAATGGTTTTGCCATATTCCCTGCTCCCTCTCAGATAACTTGCCTTATAATGAAACATTTTGAAGAGATAGGCAGGAGAGATATATTAAATGAGGCATTGTTCAGATCCTCAGATAAAATCCTGGATACTCTCTCCAAGGAATTTCCAGAAGTCAAAGACAAAATAAAGATAATCACCTCTTTGATTCTGGCTTTAGGGTGGGGTATTCCTGATTGCCAAAAGAAAGGAGAGATAATTAAATTTTATATACGATATCCTCCATTCAATAAGTCGGGTTTCCACTATCAGGCTCTGCAGTTGAATGCTTTTTTAAGTTCTGTCTTTAAAAAGAAGCTGAAATTAGTAGAGTTAAAGAGCCAGGAAAATCCTCCTCTGCTTAAATTGACCTATTCTTTTTAGGTATTAATTCATCTTGAGATTTTTCTGGATGGCTTTGCCATAGCGCCTGTTATATGGATATGATGTCAATGTAGCAGCAATGTTTCTTGTGTTTTTTAATGTTTTTAACGCGCTTAAAAAAGAACTCTTTCTTGATGTTGCAAACTCATAAGCATCTAAAAATCCTTGTTCAAGTTCCATTATGGTCATCTTTTTTGGCTTAAATGTAGCACGGTACATATCATGTTTTTTCCAGTCATTCGGATAGTCTGTATATAAAAGCCTGCCTTCTTTTGCAAGCCTGTCGTAAAATCTTGTTCCTGGTAAAGGTGTTGCTATTGTAAATTGTATCCTGTCTAATTCTATATCATAAATGAAATCAAGGGTTTTCCTGAATGTTGATTTTTCATCCTCATCATTACCAAAGATAAATGCCCCTGTTACAGAAATTCCATAATCATGTATTTTTTTAATCAACCTTTTATAATTTTTTATTCCCATTTTTAAGTTAATTCCTTTCCCCATACCTTTTAAAGTAGCTTCATTTATAGATTCAAATCCCACAAAAAAACCCATTGCCCCACTTTCTGCAGCGTGTTTTAATATGTTATCATTGTCTGCAATATTCCATGAAAGTTGAGTCCCCCATTTCTTATTGAGGTGTTTTAAATCTTTAAATAAATTCATTAAATATTGCTCACTGGATTTGCCATATCCCATAAGATTATCGTCAGCAAATACAAATCTCTTATCCTTCAACATGCTTATCTCTTTAATTACATTTGCAACTGGCCGCCTTTTGTACTCGCCATTTGCAAATTTGCTTACAGAACAGAATTCGCATGAAAATGGGCATCCTCTTGAAGCCTGCACAATTTGAATCTTGTACTTTTTTGAGAACAAGTCCCTGCGTGGGAAAGGAACATCATCTAATGAAGCAGAACTGCCTTTGTATATCTGCTGAAGTCTGCCTGATTCAAACTCTTTTAAGATTTGCTTCCATATATTTTCTGCTTCGCCAATAATGACTGTACTACAATATTTCAGTGCTTCATTTGGCAGCATTGAAACATGAATGCCTCCCATAATTACTGGAATATTCTTCTCTTTGTATATCTGCGCAATCTTATATGCTCTGGGAGCATTATATGTCATAGAAGTAATTGCAACAAGATTCACATCCTCATTAAAATTCAAATCTGATACATTTTCATCAACTATTTTAATCTCATATTCTTCTGGTGTAAGCGCTGCTAAGATACCTAATCCTAATGGTGGCATCTGGCGGACATCCCAAAGGACTTCCCCCTTATAAGCCGGATTAATCAATAATATCTTTTTCATCTTAATCCTCTCCCTTATGATACCTTATCTTGCCCATTGTCTTGTACCATACATCAAAGGGTTTTCTTTCCATCTCTTCACTGATATGAGCAATCATTCCAATTGTTCTTGAAAAAAGAAACAGGGCTGTGCCATGCTCAGGATTGAATCCAAGCGAGAGCAGAAGTGCTGCATTTATTCCATCCACATTTGGGTAGATTTCTCTCTCCTTTTCAAGCTTATTTTTGGCTATGTCATATATTTCAAGATAGGGTGTATTGTAATCCAGTTCTTTTGCGAACCCCCTAAGCGTTGCTGGTCTTGGGTCTTTCCTGAACTGGGGATGCCCAAAACCATATATCTTGAGATTATTATCAAGTTTTTCTTCAATCGAATCTTCAACATATTGTTTAAGGTCATTTGGATTTTCTTCTGCAATCATCTTATAATATTCCATAGACTTTTTTACTGCTCCTACATGATATGGTCCTCCTGAACAATACCCTGCAGCCAGTGCCATAGCTATATCCGCGCCTGTGCTTGCAGAAAATCTTGCTGCCATGGTTGTAGGGGGGCATATGTCAAAACCAGCATGGAAACTGACAAGAACTGCATTAAGTATCTTCTTTTCATTATAATCCGGTTTCTTTTTCAGCAGGGTATGAAATATAGTCTCGATCAAGTCCATTGATCTGATCATATCATCAAGGTTTTTCCCTCTGATATAAAGCTCTTCTTTGTTGCTGTCCATGTAATCGACGTCTGTTTCAAACTCATTGTCTATAACCATGAATATTCACCTCTTTTTTGATTCTAATTTTTGGCATTTTCTTTACTATCATTGGTATGAAGTATATGGCGCAGTAAACCGCGCCTGTGATGATTATAGTGATATTGCTTGTTTTAGCGACTATAATCGAAAATAAGAACAAAATAAATGCCATCTTGAACAGGTGGAATCCTTTTGCCTTGTCAGTCAGGCTGAAGCTGTATATTGCTAATGCAGTTATTGCTGCAAATGGGATGAAGAATCTGTACGACAGGTCAAAAATAAATAATGCAAAGAACATCATCACCCACGAGATTCCAGCTAAGCAGATAGTGATCTGTTCTCCTTTTTTTGTTATTGTGTTAATTGTTTTGTAACCTCTTTTCTTGTCAGATTTAGCATCCTTGATATTCTTCATATTCCCCATCAGGATAAACAGCAGACATATGTATGCTGCAGCAATCATGGATTCCTTCAGAGGAAATCCAATGAGTAATGATGAGCTGACCATAGGTATAGCGAGGTGAGTTAGGCTTAGTACAGCTATATCTCCGAAGATCAGTCTCCTTGCAATAGTGTTATAAATAACACCTAGCAGAACCCATGAGATAAGTGTCAATAGTATGATTCTGTTGGTGCAGGCAAAAACAAAAGCCAATATGGGTAATATATATACAATGTAATGAGCATAACTCGGAAGAATGTAATCCTTATCCTTGATAGAATTTTGTATCGATGCTCCGCAATAAGCCAGCAAGCATACAAGAGATAGGAGAAATATATCTGCATTTATCCTGTCTGCCAGAGCAGCAGGTATGAGCATTGCCGAGAGGGGCATAATTCCTCTATGCGCACGCGTAGCTTTGATGACTGTTGACCAATCCAGTTTGTTACCTCTTTTTATTTAACTATGAGATATACCTTTATGTACTTTGTGGCCCTTTTAGGATACTTTTTAAACAATTATTGTAATTTATGTTTAATTTTGATAAAAAACCTGAGTATTTCAGGTAAAAATGAATAAAATTGCATAAACTCAGTTTCTTTCATTCGAAGAATGATTGAACAAAACGACTCTCCTAACATTAACAAAGTATGGAAGAATGATTATGATGATACTGCCATAATTGAAGCATTTTGCAATCTTCGAGGTGAGAAAAGAACATTTTATCTTGAGAGAAGAAGGGATGTAGCAATTTTTGATCCTCAGCCAATTTGTTTTTGATATACCTCATAACAGGTGGTATCAAGATTTCCGCAGAAAATATTTTAAATATTGCATCCTGCGATTCTATGAATAGCAAATATCACTCTATTGTTGGTCGACAATGAGGCTGACACCGGAATTCAGAATTGAATCACAGGTATGCAATCTAATACTGCATTTAGTCGACTACTTATATCTTACGCTGTAAATTTGATAAATTTTGCAGAAATTTGATAAGTTTTTAGATAATTTTGAAAAAACATCTGGTTTCTTTCAAAATTACTCTTAGATTTATTCGTGAAAAAACATTCCCATCCAGGATTCTGGTTTTAATTTATAATGTGCAGCTTCATTTGGGCTTATGCCATCCTTTCTGCTTAGCCCGCCATGGATCCTGCTGTTATACCATGCAACAAACTGGTCAAAAGTCCTAAATTTAAGGCGATGCTCTTCATAAGTTCTGAACCACCTCTTATTTTTGCAATTGATGCGAGGATTATCTTTGGAATTGTGCATAAACTTAATATTTTTTGAAGCAAGAAAGTTTTGCAGATATTGTAATGTTTTTTTAGTCTTTTGCTGATTGTCCAAAAATAAATTTCCATTAACATAAACAGTTCCCACATGGGTGCGATAGTTATTCCAGTAAAATTCTTGTGCATAGGTAGCAAGTTCAATTCCTTTTTCAGGCGCAGCCTTCTCAATCTCTAACCCTCTGACAATCTGCCTGGAAGCATCATCAATATAAACAAGAACTTTTTTACCAGGGATGCATTTGCTTATATGGCAATCTATATGGCCTAAGGATCCTGTATGGCCTGCTGAAACAGGATGATATGCCCTTGAATTTTGTCTTTTTTTATTGGTGCAGGATGGCCTGGGCTTTTTCTTTTCAACTTCTTCTTTAGCTAATTTTTTAGATAAGAGATATTCATGAATCTTATTATGAGGTATGTTGATCTTGAAATTTTTGAAAATATACAAGCGAAGCAAAGTTGCTCCTAACAGGGATTTTGCATGCGCTTTATCAATTATTGTTTTCTCTTTTTTTGTCAGGATTCTCTTTGGCCTCCTTTTCATGCTTAACTGAGGTATCCTGCCTGTCTTTTTATATTGAGCTTTCAGCTGCAGAAACCTGCGCACCTTAACTCCGCAAAAAGCAGCCAATTCCTTATTTTTAAGGTCCTGCGCATCCTTATCTGTCAGAGCCCATACCAGCTTATCAGAATTTAATCTTGCCATATAACAACCCTGTATTGGGCCATGGTAATGATTCATGAAGAAATAGAAATAGTCCAAAGAGAATCAGGCCATAATCTTAATACATCACATCCAGCCTGAGCAATAATAAAAAAATCCCTATTATCGGACTACTATCTAATTCCCAATTATACATTGTCGACCAACACAATTAATATAGAATAAGAAATCAGTAATTATATCTATATATATTTTCGGTTTAATTGTTAAACCTGATTATACCACAGAGTTTAATCTCTAATGGGAATAACGAGGAATTCTCTCTTCTTTGGCAATCAGCTTTAAGGCATCTTTTCCATTTGCTGCGCCGCCCACCTTGTATCCTCATGTTTCCATAAGTATTTTCACCGTATTAAATGTATTCAGGTCATCCTCAACATATAAAAATCGTTTCATTTGTTATCCATCTCATTTGGCAACATCTATTTCTTATACTAATCTCTCAGCTGCCACTTATAGTTCACACAAAAGTATTATAAATATTAAAGCATATTAAAAATAAATGCACATCCAGATTAGCCGCTTCTTATGCACCAGAAAATTTGTTGGTCGACAATGCATCTGA
>JAGLGH010000325.1 GCA_023144115.1 Nanobdellota archaeon
AAAGCAAAAAAAATGATTGAAATTGCTATGGAAAAAGGGATGAATTTTTTTGAATGGACTCATAAAAGAGTTAATGGGGAAGAGTTTTTTGCGACAGTGCTCTTGAACAAAGTTGAATCAGGTGGCAAAACATTCCTGCAAGCAAGAGTTATTGATATATCAGAACAAAAAAAAGCAGCAGAAAAAATAAAATCCCTTAATGCCAGGCTGCAGGAATATGCAAAACAACTTGAGCATAAAGTTAAATTTCTGGAAAAAGGAAAAATTGCCCTGACACATAAAGAAAAATTAGTCTTATATGGCATTTGCGCTAATCCTTTGCTCAATGATGAAAAACTTGCTCAAAAATTAAAGTTAAAAAGATCAACAGTAACTGCAATCAGAAATCGCCTGAAAAATAAAAACTGGTTTAAGATAATAAACATCCCAAATCTTTATGCAATTGGGTGCGATATGATCTCATTAATAAACGCTGATTTCAACATGCCCTTAAAAGAAAGAAAAGAATTGGGAATAGTGGATGAATTGAAAAATTGTCCAGAACTAATCTTTGATTATGAAACAGATAATCGCCTAATAGGCTTATTCACTGCTCAAAAATATTCCTGCTTGCAAAGATTTATGGAAAACTCCCAGCTTTTAAAACAAAAAGTGATTAAACAAGACATGACCCAGACAACTTTCTTTTATGATTTAGACTCGGTTGAACTTTTTGATTGCTCATCATTGCTTAACAAGCTATTTGAATTAAACCTTTCTGATGGGAATAAAAGGTTTAAAATTGATAAAAATGAAAAATGCAGAATCAACAATTTAAATCATAATGAAAGAAGGGTTTTTTCTGCTTTAATAAAACATCCTGAGCTTTCAGTAACAGAAATAGCAAAAAAAATATGGAAATCAAAACCTACAGTCAGCAAGATCAAGAAGAGATTAATAGAAGGGGGCTACATCTTCCCTTTAGTTATCCCAGATCTAGGGAAATTAATTTTTAGCTTATTAACCTTAGTCTCATTTGAAGTTGATTCGCAAATGGGGAAAAAATTTAAGATGTTAGAATATAAACTAAAAGAACCTCAAACAATAATGAAGATTATAGGAAATAAAAAGGTTACTAAACTTGGGGTTTGGAAAAATTATGAAGAATTTGAGACAGAACTAATAAAGTTAAAAAAGATTTATGAGAAAAACAATATAGAATTTAAATTAAAAGCAATCACATTTCCTTTGCAAAAAAAAGATTTATTTCAAAAACTTGATTTTGCGCCTTTGACTGACAAATTGTTATTTCCAGAAGAATATTAGGATTTATCAAACGAAAACAGGTTTTAGAAGTATGAACGCGCATCCAGAATATTAGCGGCTCCTCATTCATCAGAAGATTTGTTGGTCGACAATGCACCTGACATGTGAAGAGACCATTGCTACGCCTGGATGCGCCTCTTATTCTAGCTGATTATACTTCTTTTAAATATACTGTTTAAAAAGTAAATGGAGTATCCTCAAATGAATGCCTAGTTGAATAAATCGTAAAAAACTTTTCAGCCATGCAAAGACTGGCAGGAAAGTTTTTTAGTTTAATAGGGTCTTTAGCTTATCCATCTTTCTGATTATCCTCTTGATATGTTTCAGGCTCTCACTATGCAGCTTATTCTTTTTCCCAGATGGTTTTAGCTTCTTAACCAAGGCAGAATGAGTGCCATCTGCGCAAACCTTATCAAACTCATCATAAAAATGATCAATTCTCTGCCGCATTTCATTTAGTTTTTCTAGTACTTTGTTGTTTTCCATCTGAATCCCCTCTCATAGAGACTTTCTTTTTGGATTTTTGCGGTTTTTGTGCATTGCCTTTCCCTGTTTCTGTGTCAGATTCACAAGGCCAATAACAGGTTTAGAGGGAGATTTATAAACACCCATTCCCAAGCCCAAAACAATAATTATGGCTAAAAAAGCAATAATTGTTAAACCCGTGATTTCCCTGATTCTTCTGACCCTATCACATATTTCTTCATGTAACTCTTCAAATAATAGCTCAATTTGAGGGACAGCACTTATGAATTCTCCTTTAATGCCTGAATCATAACTTAATCCTATTTCCTTATCGATGGTTATAATTTTATCAAATTGAGTTTTGTAGTCATCAATTAACTGGATAGCCTTATTTTTATCTGCAGGAAATAAATCAGAAGCCTCAACCAGAGACTTAAAATTAAGAATTTCTTTTTGGACTATGTCAACATAGATCAACTCATGTCTTAAAAAATAATTCTTTTCATGCCTTTTTATAGTTAATAGAGACAATTTGACTGGGTCTGTTATTTCTATTTTTTCTATTGCCAGTGCTGATTCTTTTAAATCACCTCTCAATCCAAAATTATTAAACCCTTTTTCTTTTATTTTAGAAGTCAATAATAAGAATTTTGTGTTGTATAGCTCAAGGCTAGACTTAATCTCCCTTATCTTAGGCAAAGATTCTGATTTTATTTGTTTTAGCTGCTCTTCTACTGACTTTAACTGGATTTGAACAAGTTCATAGCGTGTCTTAAATTTATTAACATATTCACTTTCTCCAGCGCTGAAAAAAGTTGGGTTAGTTGTCTCTCTCAGGAGAAAATTCTTTTCTGCTCTTCTCAGTTCTAATAAAGATACCTGCATTTCATGAAAAGAACAATCTAAATTTGCTATAGCAGTTACCCTGCTTAACATTACATAAGAAGTTATGCCCAATGCTGTTGCTAAAGCAATAATAAAAAAGAATCCAAGCAACATTTTACCTTTAGTTTTCTTTTTTCCTGCCATTTTCAACCTCTTTTTTTCAGTTTAATTAATTTTTTTTAGGAACCTGCTTTTGCCTGACCTGATTTACTGTCCTGTATAGATAAAAACAGCCCATTAAGAATATTATGCTCCCAATTATTGCAGTAATTTGCGCATATAATCCAATTCCAAGAGATAAGAACTTTTCTGCAATCTCCATTGCCTCACTAATAATGCCATAAATAAAAAGACCAAATGCAAGAAGAATTATGCCTGTTTTCAATCCTCTGGCAAGTATGCTGCTTAACATGAAAAGCATTACAGCTGAAGCAAGGACAATAAATAATGTTACAGCCTCACTAATATCTATTATAGCCTGTTTTTTTTCTTCCTGTGCAGCTGCTGGCAAAGCCAATAAGACTGCTAAAACTATAAGCACTAAAATCCTTTTATTCATTTTTTCCATCCACTTTTATCATGCTGATATCAAATAAATCCTCTGCGCACACACAGGACATAGAAGGTCTTATCAGCCCTTCATCCAATAAATCTTTTGCATTGATTATATTGCTTCTCATTTTACTATTCGCCTTTTTTCCTGACATATCTCTCTCATTAGTATTAAAGCGAGAAGCAAAAATATTGCCATGCATACATGCAGTATAGGACCTATCATATGATTTGGCGAGATGAAAAAAAGATAAGCCAATAAATAAAATATTTCATTAAACACGAATAATGCAAGAACTATGGAAATGTAAACAAACATTCTCCTTAATTTTGCTTTTGCCTTTATTGCTAGAACAACAGATATTGATAAAGCCATAAATAGAATCAGAAGGCTTAATATATCAATCAGCATATGAGATATATAATACTGCATATTTGCACCTCTCTAATTATTTTATAATTGATTAAATTCATTTTGCTCCTCATTTATTACAACTTGGGTATAATACCCCGATGCTTGCATCGGATTTCAAATCCCAAGTTGTAATGACAGAAAATCCGTCTCGAAGATTCGCGTAATACCCCGCAGCTTGCTGCGTGGGGTGAATCTTAGGATTTTCGCTTTACTTCACATCCTTCTTGATGAATCCCATTTTTTCCAAATCTATTTCTGATACCTTTGCTTCTTTTACAGCTTTTCTCCCCTTACTGAAGATTATGAAAGTATTCAGGACTGTTATTATTCCTATCAGGTAAAGCACAAGATCTCTCAGGTCTTTAGGCACCTCTATCACCTCAAAATCCTGAGAGGCCCTAGCTTTATTCTTTTTGTCAAGCGAACTTAATTCCACGTTCATGCTGTATTGCCCTTTTGGGAGAGTGGGAGGAAGAGCAAAACGCCGGACAATGGATGTTTGCGTTTCAACAGCTGCAGTTTCTGTTTCTGATATTATGACATCTCCAGTGGGACCTAATATTGAATAATTAAGCACCACATCAGCCCTTCCTTGCGCTTGCCTGTTGAATATCTTAATGACAATAACGACTTCCTTGCCTGCTATCAGCTTTCTATGCTCATTAATCATGCTAATTTTCAAAGAGAACAGCTGATCAGAGGCATAAGCATTATGGAATACTCCAAATGCAAAAAAGAGCATTATAAGACTAAATAAAATAAATGAATGATGATGCTCAGTATGTTGCATAATCTTATCTCCGTCATCTTTTCCCGCATGATTAATGATTATAAATTATATTATTAATTCTCATTATAAAATCATGATTCTCAAAAGGCTTCATTATATAGTCCATAACCCCTTCTTTTGAAAGCACTTTACTTCTCTCTTCAGATATTGGCATTGCACTAAGAAAAGCTATCTTTTGAGAGGGCTGTTTAGTGTGTATCGCCTCGAAGACATCCCATCCGCTCATGTCAGGCAGCATAATGTCCAGCAGTATTAGCTCATGGTTTTCTTTTGCAATCATCTCCAAAGCCTCTTTTCCATTTGCTGCCCCATTCACCTTATATCCCTGTGTTTCCATAAGCATTTTCACTGCACGAAATGTATTTTCATCGTCCTCAACATATAAAAGTTGTTTCATTCTAATACCTCCTCTTCTTCCCAAATCTTACATAATAATATGCTCCTCCAACTATCAAGAGGAGCAGCAATATTCCAAGTCCGATATATAAAGCAATAAGTTCTGATTGAGATTCGACAATCTCAAAGTAGTCTTCTGCTTCAGCAAACTGGCTGTCATAATCAAGCCTTGCTTTAATCTTATATTTTCCAGGAGCCAACCCCTCACTAATGTATATTTGTTTCACAAAGGATTGCTCAGATTCTACAGTAATATCTATGCGCTCTGACACAAAGGCAGCTCCTGAGGAATTTGTTATGCTGTATTCTATTATTGCATAGACAACACCTGGATCTCCTACATTTATTGATGTGAATTCCACTATAAGATAGTTTCCTGCAAATACTTTTTTCATGTGGTTAAGTACTTTTATACCAAAGTCAAATAATGGTCCAGCATCTGGCACTGCTATTGGCTCTGAGATTTCAGCAGGCTTTTCTTCATGAGAAGCTGGCTGCGCAGGAGGCAGAGGAGATACAGGTTCTTCAGGGTCAGGAGACACAGATGAATGTCGAGATCCTCCGCCACTTCCTGAAGACCTTGATGAGACAGCTGCAATTGCGCTTCCGCCTGCTCCAAATGTGCTAAGATGTGTAATATTAGCCCATACAAAATTAGCAGTTGTGTTTACTCCGCTATCAGTTTCAACAGCCCATCTGCCAAGAGTGCTATTATAATAATATATTCTCAAAGTTGATTCATCAATGTTATTTGATGACACGTCTGAATCATTATAGTATATCTTTAAGTACAGCCATCCAAGATTATCCTTGATTACATCTGCTGCAGTTATTGTAAAATACTTGCCAAGAGCAATTGCTGCAAATCCTGA
>JAGLGH010000326.1 GCA_023144115.1 Nanobdellota archaeon
TATCATCCGATTCATGATTTGCATTTGTTGTATCCTCTTGAATTAGCAGTTGTGCAAGTTTGAAGTCAATTTCTTCATCGATATCTATACTTCTTTCTGATGGCATTATATATGGAATAATCTTATCGCAAAAAAAACCATTGTTTTTGTAGAGGTTTTTGATTGTGGATATATATATTGCACCGTTTGGCCTGTATACGTCTGGAACCTTCTGTCTGCGCATCTTTAAATATTCATATCCAAAAAGTGGTTGTAGAATTTCATTATTAATCTCGAAACACCAGTAAGGAGAATGCTCAACTTTGCACATACTTATAACGGAATCACAATCGGTGTCCAAGAACAATTTAATTGCAGCATCAATGTCATTTGCATTTCGTAGTGGGGATGTTGGCTGCAAAAGCACTACAATGTTGGGATTGCAATCACTTTTTATAATGTCGATAGCGTGATAGATCGCATCTATAGTGGGGGAGTCATCAGTTGCGAGTTCATCGGGTCTTTCAATGACGTTTGCACCGCAGTTTTTTGAGACTTCTGCGATTGCGATATCATCTGTTGAAACGAATATTGCATCTAAATATTTTGATTTCAGAGATTCTTCAATGGTATGGCAAATGAGTGGCTTTCCATTCAATGGCTTTATATTTTTGCCGCTGAGACCTTTTGAGCCACCGCGAGCTGGAATTATTGAAATGATCTTAAAGTTATTTCGTGACATAAAAACATAGTTAATGATTTAATGGTTTTTTTATTATTTTCTTCGTGAGCACAAATATCATTGATTTGTATAAGCCATTTTGTTTTACAACATATATTCTTATGTATAAATATTATATATATAATGCTATACTTGATGTAATGAGGCGTGAGATAAATGTCCAACTATGCTTTCTTTCTTAATTCATATAATGATGTTGATAATATTGTCCCTGTGATTTGGAAATTTTTAAAAATGGGAGAACATCCTATTGTGATATTCGGAACCGGTTTTGATTATAAAAATGACTATCGAATAAAATATCTTCAAAACGAGTATGGTTTGGATGTAGTAAAATTTCCATATGATGAGTATAAATTTTTCTCAGCAAAAACATTGAAGCGTCATTTTAGATACATATTTAGCAGTTATAAGATGTATGAAGGGCTTTTAAAAGATTATAACATCTCCACTTGTGTTTTCGAATGGAAAGTACTATATAATTCAAGCTTGCAGGGTCTGTTTTTTGGCGCAGCAAAGAACCTTAAAATTCCAACATTAGCTATTCCACATGGAGTTAATATCTATACAAATCAAATTGTAACAAAAAATGATTCCGAAGCTTATGCCAAAACAGAAAAAATTCAACAAACAACTTTTTATAACGATGTTGATCTTTTTGTCGAACCAAATATACACACTCAAAATCTACACCTCTATGCAGGAGGAGATCCTAATATCAGTGAAGTATGGGGAAGTGCACGATATTATCCTGAATGGGCTGAAATTAATCTAAAAATATGTCCGAAATTCACTGCAGACAAGTCAACAAATGGAAAAATTAAAGTCGTATTCATGCTTCCACATTGGGAATATAATGTAGATGTTTCCGAAACGCTTTCTTTGATAGATAAATTAGCCGATTTGCCATGGGTTTATACAGTTATTAAGGACCACACGCGTGGCAATGGTGGTTTAGATAATAAGTTAAGAACTAAACTCAATTCCTTGCCAAATGTGGAGGCATCAGTATCTGCACAATCTCCAGCACTAATACAATGGAGCGA
>JAGLGH010000327.1 GCA_023144115.1 Nanobdellota archaeon
GGATATAGCGTTTTTTGACAACACCTGCGGCAAAAGAATCTGTCAATGTTTCCATGACATTCGAAACATTCAGCAGATATATATTACTTTGTGTTTACTTTATTTGTTGGACAATGAACAAAAGTATATTATAATGTTTGCTTCAATAACAATAAATTATGTTGAAACCAAATTTAACCAAGTGGAACGATAGTGAGGAACTTGAGGGATTATTATTATTTGCTCAGTTAATACAGGAAATGCTATTCGATTATACAATTGATAGTTATAAGCCACCTGCTTTAAACACAAAATCACGCTGTTTTGAATTATTAGCGACTATTGATGATATTAAAAAAGAACGCCTGCTTTCAGGAACTTTAAAACCAATGTTGGATGAATTGGCATGGAGTTTAGAAAATGATATTGTTGCCCAAAAGCTAATTGGTTTTGATTTATCACCTCACAAAATCTTTTTGAAATCGGATAAAAACGATATTTACACACTAGAAACACGAATAAACCACATGGCAAATACTTTAGGAAATAAATATTTAGATCAAATTAAGGAAGAATTGAAAGAATCGGTGAAAAAATCATGTCTGTTTATCTGGGATGATGTTATAGAAAATAATAACTCGCAACTAATTGAATTTTTAAGAAACAAAGTTACATCTTTTGCATCAACAACACCACAAATTAAGGTGTTTGACGAGAATAATTCTATAAAAGCAACTGTTGGAAATAATACGATTTTGCTGAAAATTGACAAAGACAAAATGGAAATGATTCTGACAATCAATGATAAGAAGAAAGAGTATTTTAATTTAAAAATCGAAGATAGAAAATTAAACGTATATAAAAAATCATTTGAAAAAACAAAGATTGAATTATTGACAAGATTGTTTATAACTGAACTTTTGAACACTGGCTTTTCAGAAGGAAATTTATATTATTTAGCCAAGTTAATGTTTTTTGACGGACATAGAATTATTGATACAACAGAAAAACTTGATAATTTTATCAATCAATTTGTTCCAGAAACAAAAGAGTGGGAGGTTGTTGTAAAAGGCGAAAAACAATTTGAGCTCATAAAACAATTTGTCGAAAATGTTGAAACAAGCGAAGTCACTCCAGCATGTAGAACTAAAAATTATAAAGAGCAATCTTATTATAATCAGATAAATTCTGATTGGATTTACATTACCTTTGATAAAATCATGGCCTACGATGCATTGGGAGCAAAAACAATTGTAGAGACTATCCTTAATACATTCTCTGCACTCGTCAGATATCATATCCACAAAAATGAACTGTCATGGTCTGAAGAAATAATTGTATATGATACAAACAATCGTTATTCTGTACTAAGTTCATCAGTGAAATCGGTTTACAAAAGACCAGAGAAAAAAGAAAGTGATATTCAAAATTCTATCAATGAAACAGCTGGAATATTCAGTGATACAAATTTAGATGCTGAATCTCGATATAAACTATTACAATCGATTAATTTGCATTCGGCAGCAATTTCGGCAAACGATGAAAAAAATCAACTCTTGACTTTTTGGGCAGCTCTTGAAAGTCTATTGCCCCCCTCAAGAGACAAAAAGAAAATTGGTCATGTTATAAATCATATAGTACCACTTCTTGTGAGTGGATATAACAAAAAACTCATTTCAAACTTGTATAAAAATTTGATTGTATATGATGGAGTGCAGGATGTTATTAATAAAGTTGAGGAGAGTGACTCTGAATTCAATAAACTTGCAGCAATTATATCACTTAAAAAAGAAAATGAACATCTAAGAGATGAGATTTACGTGTTGATTGGAAGAAATCCGCTATTGATGCACCGAATATATTCTTTAATGAGTAAACTTTCTTCGGCAAATTTAATATTAGACACAATAGAAGAGCATAAAAAAAGAGTCGAGTGGCACATACAGAGAATCTACCGTATGAGAAATTTAATAATTCATAGTGGAGGTTCCAATTTACCTTATTTAAGCATTCTTGTAGAAAATCTCCATGCATATACAGATACTATTTTGGATTTAATTGGGGATACGATCGTTCATCATCCTCATTTAGAGACACTTGATGAAGTAATGTTAGAGATTTCTTTGCATAATCAATCGCATATTGAAGTACTTAATAGAAATAAAGAACAAGCATGTAACACAGAGAATTATAGATTATTCCTTTATGGATACCCTCACTAATTATTATAAAATCCCGTAAAAGAATCTGTCAATGTTTCCATGACATTCGAAACATTCAGCAGATATATATTACTTTGTGTTTGTTTT
>JAGLGH010000328.1 GCA_023144115.1 Nanobdellota archaeon
TAACAATATTCGCTAATGACTCAAATGGAAACAGCAATACAGCATCAACATCATTTGATGTCTCCGAGGAGGTTACTGCAGTTGGCGGAGCTAATATCCCATATATCACATACAAGATTTTCCCTGCAGAAAGGGAGCCAATATATATCCCTGTGAAAGAATGGCCTCCTGTGGAGAAGGAAATCCCTCTTAAGGAGATTGAAGAGGAAGAGCCTGTAAAGGTTGTTGTCCCTGAAAAAGTAAGGCCTATAGTTTCTGTTGCGCCTCCTGCTGAAAAGCCGTCTCTCCTTGTTCCGCTTGGATTCACTCTGTTTGAGGCTCTGCTTCTGTTCGTGTCGCTTGGATGGTTTATATGGCGGAATAAGAAGAAATACTATAATAAATAAAAAAATTGGATTTAATCCTTCTTATCTTTCAAGTATTGCTCGAATTCAATTCCTGTTGGTTGATTTTCTATCAAATAAATTAAATCATCTATCCTCCATGGTTTTTTATAATTTGCATCTAAAAAATCTCCTGCAAGTTCTTTAAATTTTTCATATTCTCCAGATATCCCTACAACATAACTTTTTGCCTCTTTTCCAGCCTTTGCTATATCTACACCATCCCAGTCTGAATTATCATGGCCTCCTTCTAAGCAGCCGTCGCAGAATATAATGTCATAATCCTTATTTGTTATTTTCTCAAGAGCTGATGCTTTATCTAAAGCTGAATCTATATTCATTTTATCTTGATCGCCTTTTATTTTTGCATATTTCGAGATAGCTGTCTTGAATAAATTTAGATAGTCTTCATCATCTTCAACAACTAATATGTTTTTAGTCTCCAAAAGTTCTTTTGCTCTTACATTAATTTTTTCGCCATTCTTAATCTCGGACTGATATGCATTTTTTCTATAAGCCACAGAAGGTTTCCCTGTTTTGCCAAATTTATATCCAATCCATTCGAATTGTTTCCCTTGACCTATAGCATGATCAATCTGGGCTTTGATTATTACTGCCCCGATTCCTTTTGATTCATCAAAATATTTATTTACAATTTTAACACTATCATATGGCACCATCTTTCCGCAGGCTTGAGAGAATGATGGCGCAGTCTCTGAAAATTTAAAATTAATATAATCAGGCATGATGGCCTGTTTCCTATAATTGTCCTGTATCAGTTTCTGTATTTGGGAATTAACTGATTCCAGCCAGGTTTTTTGTTCCTCTTCTGAGAGTCGCTCTATAACTCCCTCCCCACTGTTTTCTTCACTTTTTTCAATACTAAATGTTTCCAGCGTCTCATATTCCTTCCCTTCAACATTACTAATCAAACTCACTATCACTTTTTCTCCATTTATTTCAGAGATTTTAGCTGTCTTAAAGTTAAATTTCTTATTGTCTCCAGAACTACTATATCTATCTCTATACTTAAAATATCTGCTTACATTTTTTCTGCCGCGAGTCACATTGGCTGTAACCCCATATTCAGATCCTCCTGAGCCATTCCAATCAGATTCCTGAGTTAATGTCACAATTACATCTTGATCAGGATTAATGGTTGTATAGCTTGCTTTTGTGGTCTCTTGAATTAAATTCTGGATAAAAGCTGGACTTTCTGTATGAACACTTTCATAATCAAATCCATTTTCCTGAATTATTTCATAAGCTTTCTTTAAGTTTTTTAATCTATTATTTTCAGATTCAAGTATCCTTTGATTGGCCATAGATTGAAATAATTTATCTCTTAAATCATCCATTTTCTCTTTATCTTTTCCTGTAATTATAGATTCTAATGCATTGGTTATTGCAGAATCAGGGATCTCATATACTCTATCCCCTTTATATTTTACAAACTCCTGCAACCCCAGAGTATTAACAATATCTTCATTTTTTATGCAACCATTGCAATCTGTAGGGTTTTTATATGATCCTAGGTCTCCACATCCACTTAATAGTTTTAGGTCATATAGGTGGCTGGCCGCAACCAATTTTTCATTGTTTGTCTTTTCACTTAAAGAATCAACTAAAGGATCAATCATAATATTATCCAATTTCTCTCGTAATTCTGTTATGATTGTACCTAGTTCACTTCCTACATTAAATACTCTATAAGCTACACCTCGTGTATTTTTTTTATCTGTTGATATCCCATAATTTTCTAATTCCATAACTGAATCCCAGTTGCGTGTTTTTAATCTCTGTAATTCACTCATCATCAAATATGTTTTTTTATCAGTTTCTGAAATATCAGGAAGAAGACTTAATACAATATCATCTCCATATCTTGTTTTTAATTTAGTCAGATCAGCTTCATAACTTTTCTTGCTTTCTATATTTTCTTGTGACTTGGTTTCAATATCATCTGTTAATTCTGTTATTTTTTCTTCAAGTTTTTTAATTTTCATCTTCATTACCTCTCCTTTTAAGCCCTGGGTCTTGGCTTTTAATCAACCTAGAGGGTTGTTACTATCTGGTAGTTCTTCTCAGACCTATAATCATTTATCCTCCCAATTGGGACTACTCTTCAAAGAGTTTGATATGGCTGTGGTTCTCTAAGATTAATTGCAAAAAATTCATCTCACATACTAAATTTAAAAAAGTTTCTTTAGCAAACTTTTTTATTTATAAATTAAACCTTACATTTAATAACAAAGAAGATATAAATCTGATTATGGTCGAGGCAATTAGATATATCACCTGGATATGCGCGTTTATTTCAGTTTCAACTCTTGCTTTTGCAGCAGACATACAAGAGCCGCAGGTCACAAAATTAGAGATCACATGGA
>JAGLGH010000329.1 GCA_023144115.1 Nanobdellota archaeon
TATAATATTGATCTTGACTGGGACAATGATGGCACTTTGGATTCAGCTGATACCCTTGAAGGCACAGGCAGCACTCTTGATACAGACCTGGCTGTAACAATCCTTATTGATGGCACGCAGCAGGACAGCCCGTCAGGCACAAAAGAGGTCCAGTTTAAGCATGAAGGCACAACTTTTGTAAAATTCGATTATGACTTTGATGGCGATGAGATGCAAACGCAAAATATAATGGTAAATCGTTCAGCAACAGGAAGGGGAAGTGTTCTTGTCAAAGGCCTTGCAGGCATATCAAAAACACTGAATGTTCCTAAAGTAATTGGGTCTAATATGGTGTGTGTCAAGAATGCTGAAGTATCCAGTGTTGCTGAGATAACAGGAGCATGCACAGGAGATAATGAAACATTCTTTGACAACTGCGGCAGTGCAGGCCAGACAATCGGCGAAATAACCTGCACAAGAATAGGTGATATTTATGAAATTACAAACCTGACGCATTCTGCTGCTATAGAATCAAGCACATCAAGGCTGGAAATCTGGTCTGAAGGGACTTATTGGCAGCTTGACACAATTAACTTTTATGCAAACTATACAAACTTAAGCTCAGGAGCAGCGATTACAGCAGCTGACTGTGACATTTGGTTTGAAGACACTGGCTGGGATAACATGACATTCAGCGACAGCCTGCATAGATATAACACGACATTCACAGGCGCAGGACATAGAGATTACAATGTAAGCTGCACACATGCAACTTATACAAACCTCACTATCAATGACAGCTTTACAATCACTTCAAGCGCAATTCCTGAGTTCAGTGCTGTTACTTTGGCACTTGGATTGATTGCTATATTTGGAGGATTAATAATCATCAGAAGGAGGAAAAACTAAAATGAAAGCAATTAAAAATTTCAAATTTTATCTGGTAGCAGCAATAACATTATTGCTGAGCATAAGCGCAGCTAGCGCCCTTGTAGGACATCCTGCAGGAGAGATATTCCCTGGAAGTTTCCAGGTAGGAAGCTACATATTCGCAGGCCCGCTGACATTACAGGGAACACTGGATCTGAGCAATAATAAGATCACAAACCTTGCAGCTCCTGTTGGTGACAATGATGCTGTGACAAAGGCTTATGTTGATGCAGGAGCAGGAGCCTCAACATTCCCTGGATGCGGAGATTATAATGTTCCAACTGCTTATCCTGATAATATAGAAAGATACAATATAGGCGTTGCAGAAGATAATGACTGCAACAAGGTTGATTATGATTCCACTGATACTATATTTTTTGAAGAGACAATCAGCGGTCAAAACTGGTATTATACTGCGCTTCCTCTTGCTTCAGAGGGCAAATGGGGATATACAAAAGACGGCAAGCCATTCGCAAGAGTTGATCCAGTTGAAAAGATACAGGATTATGATAGCAGTTCCACATCACCTTCGTTATATATGGATGTTAAACTCAATCCCTATGATAATCGGACATACATGGCAATAACTAAAGTGGGCTCAGATAATTACCGTTACACCTATGTATTTTATCTTGATGAAGACACTAACACATGGACAATGTTTGGCTCAACTTATGTTTATAGGGATACAAGCACATCATATTATCATTATCACCCCTATTTGGCATTCAAAAGCGACGGCTATGTTTACTGCGGGTTCCAGCGAGATGGTGGTACTCGTTATTGGTATGTTTATAAGTCTAATGGGGGCACATGGTCATCTGTGATGACTACTAGCCTAAAGGTCTATGACTCTTCTTACCCAACTTACATGGATTTTGATGAGAACGAGAACCTGATAATACTATATCTTGAATCTGCCAGCCCTTATTATCTGGAATCTGCAAAATGGGATGGAAGCACTCTTACGCAGGGGACTTTTGTTGATAATTTTAATTCCGCTGATAATTTAATCCTTCTGAAAAACTCAAGCAATCATCTGACAATTGCTTATACTAGTAGTTATTATTATTTATATCTCAGGCAATATGACTCAGGCTCTGATTCATGGGGCTATACTGGTTCAGATAGGTATGAGGTAAGATATGATTCATCAGGCAGCAGCGGTTATTTAACAGGTAACTATTATCTTACAGATAAATACTTCTATGCTACATTTGATAAGAATGACGTGCTGTGGACAGGATTTATAGGCAGAAAAACCTTTGGCTCCAAGTATAAGTATAAATTCTGGCTAAGGGAATATGATGGCACAGCGCTTAACCACCATGATGAATACAGCATAACTACCGACCTTACAACAGATTCAGCTTTATATTATGGGATATTTAGTTTCCTTTTCAACAAAAACAATGACATGATGGTGTTTATGAATTCTGATGACACAAACCTTATGATTAATAGTCACCAGTATGATAAAGAGCATAACAAGTGGGTGCTTTTATCATCATCGCCAATAACATATAGCTCTAAATATCTGGGCTGGGGAAGGGGAGATGTTTTTATGACTTCAGATGAAAGAACATTAAATTATGCATTTGTAAAACGAGAGGAAAGCAGCGATAACTTTAAGATAGAAACATTAAACTCAAACAGCGCAGATACTTCAGCTGACTGCATAGCATTGCAAGGTGTGAGCAGTAATCAAGCTAGTCCAACTACATTGAGTTGCCCAAACGGATACAAGATAGTCAGTTCAACATGCATTGGTCCTGATGCATCTTCTTATGTGAGTGCTGTTGAATGTTACTTGAAATCTGAAAGAGAGATGTATCTTAAAGGGTATTCTGTTGG
>JAGLGH010000033.1 GCA_023144115.1 Nanobdellota archaeon
GTTTAAGATAGTCCTGAGATTTATTACAAGAATGCCAAAATCAGGAAAAAAGCAAGATTCTGCAAAAGCAGGACTCAAGCCCATCAACTTAAATCAAGAACCTGATGGGGAAATCTCAAAATATAGCAAATACTGCCCCTCATGCAAGCTAAAATATACAAAGGAAAGTCATTTCTGTTCAAAATGCGGCAGCCAGTTATCCAGGAAGTAAAAAAGTTTTGCAAAGCAGATTTTAGAAAAGTATATAAAAAGGTTTGATTTTTATATCCAGTATGGGAATGTTTAAAGATATGCTGAGTTCTGGAGAAAGCCTGTTTAAGAATGAGATAGCATTAGACTTCAATTTTGTGCCAAAGCTTCTTCCTTACAGGGAAAGGCAGCAGCATTACATTGCAAACTGCATCAAGCCGCTGTTCATGGACAGGAATGGAAAGAATCTGCTGATTCATGGTTCTCCAGGCATAGGTAAGACTGCTGCAATCAAGTGGATATTTAGGGATCTTGAAGAAGAGACTGACGATGTTATCCATATATATATCAATTGCTGGAAGAGAAATACAACATTTAAGATTTATGCAGCAATATGCGAAGAGCTGGGATATAAGTTCACGCAGAATAAAAAATCTGACGAGCTTTTGAAGGTAATTACAACAATGCTGAACAAGAAGCAGGGTGTGGTCATTGCTTTTGACGAAATTGACAAAGCTGAGGATTATGATTTCCTGTATTCGCTCCTAGAAGAGATATACAAAAAAACAATCCTGCTGATAACAAACTATAAATTGTGGATTAATGACCTCGACGAAAGAATAAAGTCAAGAATGATACCAGAACTGCTTGAATTCCAACAGTATAGCAGAAATGAGACAGAGGGCATACTGAAAGAGAGGATAAAATATGCATTCATTCCAGGAGTATTTGAGGACGATGCTCTCAGGCTTATTGTTGACAAGACTGCTGAGATAAAAGACATAAGAAGCGGAATCTATATGCTGAGGGAAGCAGGACTTGCAGCAGAGGATGCCAGTTCAAGAGAGATAAAAGCTGAACACTCAAATGCAGCATTGCTGAAACTGAATGATTTCTCAATAGAAAACTCTGATTCACTTGATGCCAATATAAAACAGATTCTTGATATCATAAAAGAAAAAGAGAAGATAAAGATAGGAGACCTTTATAATATCTATACTGAAAAAGGCGGAAATATGCCATACAGGACATTTGCAAGGCGTATAAAGAAGCTTGAACAATCTAAGTTTGTGATATTAGAAAAAATTGTTGGCGGTCCTGACGGCAGCACAACAATTGTTAAATACAATGATGCAACAAAAAAACTGACAGACTTTTAATAGAAAGATTCATTTGAGTTTGACATCAATCTTTAATAGGATGTTGCATGAAGTTCATATTGATTATATTATTGTACAGGACTTTCTGAGAACTTTAAGCAACCTATATAAATAATCTTTCAGAAGAAAATGATTTATTACTTTATCTCAAACTTATCAAGATCTTCTTCCTTATCAGAATACTCTATGTCAATATCCTCGACATAAGCACAATCCTGACCATGCATGCAGTATTCCACAAGCTCGTCAACTTTTGCCTTTGGACCCTGGGCAATTACTTCAACATTGCCATCTGGAAGATTCTTTACATATCCGCATAGCAGAAACTCTTCAGCCTTCTTCTTTGTATTTGCCCTATAAAGCACTCCCTGTACTCTTCCTCTCACAACAAGATGAACTTTTACCATGAGAGAAGAAGATATAGCCAGATATATAAAAGGTTTGATTATCCTAATACATTATAAGATTTTAATACTTTATAAGATTCTAAATCAAAAATCAAAATTCCTTTTCAATAAATTTATAAAGTCTTGAGTCTGAGATGATAGATATGAGAAGATTTAAAAAAACAAAAGCTCAGCTAAGCATGGAATACATGACTATAATGGGTTTTGTTATTCTCATAACAATCCCACTGACATTGATATATTATCATTATTCAAACACTACTGCTGATGAGATAAGCATGAACCAACTAATGCAGATAACAAGAAAGATTGCTGACAGTGCAGATTCTGTCTATTATCTGGGAAAGCCATCAGAGATTACAGTCAAGATATTTATGCCGCATGGCGTGCAGTCAGTAAATATTACTCATAATGAGATATCATTTACGATAATGACAGTCTCAGGTCTATCAGATATTGTAGCAAGCACAAATGTCAATGTAAGCGGAACCATCCCTATTTCGCGAGGAATACATTTCATTAATCTGAAAGCAGAAGATTATTATGTTAACATAAGCGGAAGCTAAATCA
>JAGLGH010000330.1 GCA_023144115.1 Nanobdellota archaeon
TAAGATTATACACCGCCGCTTGCGGAGATTGGGTTTTTGATTTATAAAAATATACCCCACTGCTTGCAATGGCTGGGAATGGTCTATGCTTATATGCTGATATATTTTTATGACCAAAAACCCAATGTAAGATTATACACCGCCGCTTGCGGCGATTGGGTTTTTGATTTATGAAACTTTCTCATTACTTTCCCTTAAATAATCAAGCAAATCCCCAAGATTATAGTGAAGCTGTTCCAGCGTGCCATCATTGATTATCTTATAATCAGCCATCTCAATGACCTTATCGAGCTGCTGCATGTTCTCGCTTCCTTTTCTCTGCTTCTGCTCAATCGAGTGGAATTCTTCAAAACTGACTTTGTCATCCTCCCTTTTCCGTTTTTGTATTCTCTCAAATCTTATTTCAATTGGAGCATCAATCGCGACCATTACAAAGCCTTTCTCTTTCTTCAATTCCTTTGCTTCTTCAGAATTCCTTATGCTTTCAATCAGGGAATCTGTTTCACCAGCAGCTTTTATCCTCTCAATTATGATTCTTACAAGTATATTTGAACCATTTTTTTCCCGTAACTCATTACCTTTCTTTGTAAGATTTCCAAGAGTAATGGGCATTCCCTGCTTCTTGCACTCATTCCTTATGATATCTGAGCATGAATGATAAGAAAATCCATTTTTCATAAAAAACTTTGCAGCTGCATCTTTTCCTGCACCCAATGTGCCTGTCAGCCCGAGAATCATTCTAATCAATCCCTCTGATCTCGACATTTTCAACATAATCTTCAATTATCTTTGCAAACCTTTGCAGTTCTGGCGCAAGGTAAGGCTCCTTATCCTGATATGACTTATCCAAAACTTTATCAGAATTTCTGAACTGCTGGAGAGAATATTTTTTTGCACCTTTCACCATTTTACCTATGCTATGCGCTTCTTCATTATCAAAAAGATCTGGAACAGCAGTAGTTCTGAACTCATAATCAACCTTTCCTAATTTTAGAAGCTCGATGCTCTGCATTATCTTATCCTTATCTACTGCCACATTTACAACTGTTTCATAATTCTCTAAAGATGCTTTGATATCCATAGCAATATAATCCACAAGGTTTTCTTCAATAAGTTCTTTCATAATTTCTGGAGCTGTGCCATTAGTGTCAAGCTTTATCTTCATGCCAAGTTGCTTAACTTTTTGCATAAATCCCTTAAGACCTAGGTGCAATGTAGGCTCACCACCAGTTATGCATATCCCATCAAGCCACCCTTTCTTTGATTCAAGATATGAGAGAAACTCCCCCACATCAACATCATCTTTGACCTCATCAAACACAAGCTCTGGATTATGGCAAAATGGGCATCTGAAATTGCATCGTGAAAGGAAAACCGTAGAAACTATGTTTCCAGGATAATCTATCATCGAAGTTTTTTGCACCCCTTTTATGTTAATGCCATCCATTGCCTTCCCTCAACTTTATCAGATAAATATTCTTTGCAATTTCAATCAGCAAGCTTTGCTTTTACCTCATCCAGAGAAGGCAAATCACTCCTCCAGCTGTGCACTTCCTTATCATCATCATTGACTATAACCATTGAAGGCGTTGCCATGATATCATGAAATGTAGCTTCGCTCAGACCTTCTAATGACCTTATATCATGATAGCTTATCTTAAATCCTTCATCTTCAAGCTGTTTCCCAATCTCTTTTGCAGGTGGACAATTGGGACAATTATCCTGCGTAAATATCTTCAGATTCATCTATCCTTCACCTCAAATCATTACAATGCTCATAATTTCTTAACCATCAGCAATCATAATTTATAATTGCCTTTCTGCCTGTCTTTAAGTTCTGCTTTTTTGCCTGTGTTCCAATTATCTATCCTTGAAAAATATCCAACAACTCTTGTTACACCATATACATTTGTTGATCCACAGTGCCCGCATTTTGCGATTGTTTCTGTCATTTTTTTCACCTCTTTTTTCTTCTCTTATATCTTTTTTTAAAGCTTATCTCTTATATCCTGGAGTGACTTTACCGCAGTCATTGCAGATGGTGAATTCAGGACTTATGCATATCTGCGCAGACTGAGTTGTATCCCATGTCCTTTTTACAAGCTTGAATATAGCTTGGGGGTCAGGCCTCTGTTCTCCTATAAAAACATGAGTGATTGCCCCTGATTCAATAAGCGTATTAAACTTACCCTGCTTCTCGATTCTCTCAGTTATATCAACATCAGCATCAGGAGAAAGATGTATGCTATTAGTATAATATACTTCACCTGAGTCTGCATCCCCCATTACATAATCTCTGCTTTTTGGGTATTGCTGCATATCGACCTTTGCAAATCTCAATGCTGTGCTTTCTCCAGGAGTCTCCTCAAGAGTAAATTTCAACCCATATTTTTCGCGCAGTTCCTTAATCTTTAGATACATCCCAGAAATTATCTTTATCCCTTCCTTATATGCTTCTTCACTCTCATGCAGCTGTTTGCCAGTCATGTAACTTACGCATTCATTCAGACCTACTATACCTATGATATATGTAGCCTCTTCAAGCTTAACATAAGGATCTCCGTCATGCGAAGGCATTCCTATCTGCCACAGCGGCTTGCCTGGCGCATCCATAAGTGTAGCGATAAATGCTTTTTTTTCCAGATGAGCCTGGACAGCAAGATCCATCATCTTTTTAATCTCCTTTATCACATCCCCAACCTTACCTGTATCTGCCCTGTAAGCACACTGC
>JAGLGH010000331.1 GCA_023144115.1 Nanobdellota archaeon
TAAATCTAAAAATTAACGAGTTTTTAATTTATTCTTGTCTTCATGTAAATTTAATATGTGCATCTTTCTGTGACAATTTGGACAAAGTGCAACCGTATTTTCAATAGAATCTTCTCCACCTTGAGATAGCCATTCAATGTGGTGTGTTTCTAAGAATGGTTCATCATTTTTGTCTTTAAATGGTGCTTGATTAGCACAAAGTTGACATATACCCTTAGCATTTCTCTTAGCTAATTCCACAATATATGGACTTCTTACATACTGTGAAGAAAATGTTTTTCGAGTACCAGATTTTTTTTGTTGTGCATCAATTCTTTTTCTGAGTTCTTCTGAAGAATATTTTCGTATTATTCTTTGATTCTGCTCTTCTGATTTGTTAAGTTTATCCTCTTTAATTGGAACTTGTTGATTTTCAATTAAAGTTTCAATATACTCAAAGGATTCAATTAAGGGTATTATGTATGATGCAGCCATTGTGTATGGTGGATTATAATGCTGATTATAATACGTAAGCTTATGTTTTTTATCTGGACTAGCATTAACATACTTATCAAAAATTAATAGGGCATTTCCAATGGGTTGAGTTATAAGCCCATTTGATGATTGATTATCATAATTTATCTGTTTTCCTATAATATATACTTTGTATTCCTTCCTCCTTCTAGTTAAGAATATTTTGTCTCTTCGTATCTCTCTTAACCATTTCATAAAATCTTCAAAATCAAACATTTCATCACGAATAAGGATAAATAGTTAATATATTATTGATAATAAATATTATAATACTATTTCATCTCTTTCTAGAGTAGAAGTACAAGAAATAACTGGATTAATCTTTTACATAAATAGTCTATAATTTCGCAACTGCGAGCACATATATATCTATCTTGTTCTTTGTGTGTTGAAGAGGCATTGTCAATTTATTGAATTTTTGATTCTAAATAGATTACTATACTAGAAATCACATCTTTATCAGATTGATATCTCCATGCTCCTTGAGATTTATTGATTAACTCATCCATGTAATGCAAAGACAATTTACATTCTGCTGGGTACGGTATATCAAATGATTCGCCATTTTGCATTTTCATTCTAATATCGAATATACTTGAGTTTGTACATTTATTGAAATGGTGTTCGTATAGCATCTCCAAAATATTATCTCGGATGTAGTACAAATCATCATTTGAGTTAAGAATATTTATAGCAATATCACATTCTGACTCGTTTTTAATATTAAAATCTATCGCATCATGTTTCCGTGATAATTCTCTATAATTGAATCCAGTACATTTAATGAAATGATGATATGCTAAGTTCTTGAGTATATCCTCAATTTGATACTCTTTATAGATATTGTCGAAAATAGGGTCATCCGTAGTTGTATTTATTCTATCCAGTACCCTCCAACAAGCATCTTCATTTATAATATATGATTCATTGCTGCATGACATTCCAATGTCCGCAGGATTGAATTTACATATTTCTTTTTCTGTGAAAGAATATTTACATAAGCTAATATGGAATTGGACTTTATTATCTATTGACATTTTTTTAATAAAATCTAAAAAATCAGCATCATCCTTTTCAGGTATTGCTTGAATATTATTAAGATTCATTAATAGTTGACGAATGGTTACTGGTTTATCTTCAAAGCGGAACAGTACCATATCTAAGCTTTTATTATCATTATCTATGCCTTGAATTAAGCTATTTATATAAATCGCATTTTCATCTAAAATAGTATCTATCTCTTTGATTTCGGCTTGTGAAATTATCTCTCTATTATACTCTCTTAAATAAGGGAAAGTGGAATTAGTAACATTGTTAAGTTTGATTATATTGTAATAATAAAGATAGAGATTCGTTATGAAATCATTTGAATCATATTCTCTTTCTTTTTTTAATATCATTATTGCCTCTTCGAGATTCCCCTTCTTTAAATTGCAAAAAGAATAATGGATTCTGATTGTCTTTTTAAGAACGGCTGATATCAGTGGATTACTCGTATAATTTGCAATTTCATCGCATTCGCCTCTATTGGCTAAAATAATGATTTCTGGAATTTTTTTTTCGATATGGTCTGTGTAAAATGGAGTCATATGATTAATTGTATCTTGATTCGAATAATTCAATGATTCAATTAATTTTGATTGTTTCTGATCAGAATCATTTAGCGATTTTATCAATCTCGATTGTGCATCTGCTTCGTTATTTTTCATGAAGTTATCTCCTATATTGAGAGAAATGACGGCTATGCTTATAATAAATACGAACAGAGGAGATATGTTTTTCAAATTTTTAATTATAGTATTTTTTGGCTTTTTTAAATTATCAAGATATTGCTTAATAGCAAGAAATAAGGTTAGAACAGTAGCAATCCAAAAAATATACGCCTTAGAAATGTAGAGACTAATTATTATTATAATGGAGAGGAGAATATAGCAATACCTTCTCTTTTTTTTAATATTCATTTATGTCAACCCAACCAAAATTGGGGGGTTTATCTTAAATATATTTACAATAAAGATGTCTCAAAATATAATTTATAATCCAACTATCTTTCAATTGTTTTATGTTTTTACATCTACTCATGTCAACGGTTCTAAAGTTCAATCTCATGGCACATTGTTTTTGTTTGTTGGTCTTCGTAGAAGACTTCTATGTCTTCTTTTGCGCGGGTTATGGCGGTATATACCGAATTCCTGTTGTTTACAGCGCCTTTGTTTGGGGCGCCTGCGCCGTAGTAGGCTATTACTTTTTTGAAGCCTGAGCTTTGGCTTCTGTGTACGGTTATGGCATATGCAGGGCTTATGTCCAGTTGCTCTTCTTCTTCAAATAGTTCTGTTTTCTCCTGTCCATTGATGGTGAATTTTACT
>JAGLGH010000332.1 GCA_023144115.1 Nanobdellota archaeon
CAACAATCAATGAGCACTGCCAGAAGCTGTCACAGAAATCATTTATTGATCTATATAAGGACGGCAGGGAATACAGGAAAGATGCTCCAACTATGTGGTGCCCTGAGTGCAAGACAGGGATTTCTCAGGTTGAATGCGAGGATAAGATGATTGATTCGTTTTTCAATGACATAATATTTAAGATAGATGGAGAAGATGTAATAATCGCTACAACAAGACCTGAGCTTTTACCTGCCTGCGTTGCAGTATTCTATCATCCTGAGGATAAGAGATTCCAGAAATATGATGGCAAGATGGCAAAAGTCCCTCTTTTTGATTTTGAAGTACCTGTTCTTGCTGATGAAAGAGCAGATCCTGAGAAAGGAAGCGGATTAGTCATGTGCTGTACTTTCGGCGACCAGACAGACATGGAATGGCAGAAAGCCCATAATCTTCCGATCAAGATAGCGATATCTCATGGCGGAAAGATGACTGAGATCGCAGGCAAATATGCTGATATGAAAATTAAGGCAGCAAGAAACATGATGATTGAAGAACTTAAGGACAGCAATCTGCTTGTATCGCAAAAGCCAATTCAGCATGCAGTCAATGTCCATGAAAGATGCGGCACAGAGATTGAATTTCTAAAATCAAAACAGTGGTTTATTAAATATCTCGACCTTAAGGATGATATGCTTAAGTGGGGTGCTGAACTTAACTGGTATCCAAAACATATGAAGCATAGATATGATAATTGGATAAAAGGTCTGCAATGGGACTGGCTCATAAGCAGGCAAAGGCATTATGGTATACCTTTTCCAGTATGGTACTGCAAGGATTGCGACGAGGTAATTCTTGCAAAAGAAGAAGATCTGCCTGTTGATCCTCTTGAAGACAAGCCTCCAGTAGACAAATGCCCTAAATGCGGCTGCGCAGAATTTGAGCCAGAAAAGGACATAATTGATACATGGGCAACATCATCGCTCACTCCTCAGCTTTGCACACAATTGCTTAAGGACAAGCCGATATACAAAAAGCTGTTCCCAATGGACTTAAGGCCTCAGGCGCATGACATTATCACATTCTGGCTTTTCAATACTGTAGTGAAATCAAGATTGCACTATAATGTAAATCCATGGAAAGATGTAGTCATAATGGGTCATGCACAGGACCCTCATAGAAAGAAGATGAGCAAATCTAAAGGAAATGTTGTAGATCCAAGGGTTATGATTGAGAAGTTCAATGCAGATGCACTCAGATTCTGGGCAGCAGGAACAAAGCTTGGAGACGACCTGCCGTTCATGGAAAAAGATCTTGTGACTGCAAATAAAATCATAACTAAATTATGGAATGCTTCAAAATTTGCTATAATGCATCTTGAGGATTATGATGGTGAATTTGATACATCAAAGCTGGAAGTCATAGACAAATGGATGCTGTCCAGGATGCACAAGCTTATCAAGGCATGCACAGAGTCATTTGATAAATATGAATTTTTCAGGACAAAATCAGAGACAGAGCTTTTCTTCTGGCAGACATTCTGCGATAACTACATGGAGATTGCCAAGCACAGACTCTATAATCCTGATATATATGGAAAAGATGCAAGGAAAAGCGCGCAATATACTTTATACACAGTCGTACTCAATGTGCTTAAGCTTTTTGCGCCAATCATGCC
>JAGLGH010000333.1 GCA_023144115.1 Nanobdellota archaeon
ATATATTTCAAAGGGTCTGCTATCTCCCGAAGAATTGATTCATCCAGCCTTGAAGTTACTGCTTTATTCTGCAAAAGCACGTCAATGAACTGCTTCTTGTTTCCCCAGGCATCTGCTGCCAGCTCTCCCATCAGATCATGCGCCTCGCTTCTGGTCATGGGATTTTTCACAACCCTATAGTCTGTCAGATATGTCATGACCTGCTGAGATGTAACAACACCATAGCTTCTCAGCACTCTCTCCTTAGCTCTATCTTCCCTCAACCCAATCCAATAGGCAATACCTGATAGTCTCCTTGCTGCATGGTCCAGAAATTTAAAACCATCTTCAAAATTTATTCTGCTGTTTGAAGAAGCAGCCAGATTCCTTGCATAAGGCATGTCGCAATTTATCAATGCTGTAACAAGGTTGCCAATGCCATAATTCCTTGCAGACATATTCTGCTCTTCTATGACAGGATTTCCATTCTTTACATCCTTATGCGGCATTGCAGAAGAACCTTTTTTCTTCTTAGGATTTGTATTGATGAATATATTGACATCATCGCTTCTTCCCCATGCGATATACTTGGCTAGGTTATTTAAAGTCTCACCAGTCCGAGCAAGAATATAAGATATGTCAGCCTCAAATTCAAGGCCAGGCACCTGGGCTGGAGCAATCATGTGCGTTATTTTCAAATCCTTGCAATATTGATTCTGAAGCTTCATGCCGCTCATGCCAAGAGCAGAGGCAGAATGATGGTTTCCTGTTGCATCTGCCCATTTTCCCCTTATTGAAAAATTATAGAAGAATTTCAGCACCTGCAAATCTGTCTGGAGCATTTCAGCATAGTGCGCCAGAGGGCGACCAGCAACTGTAGGCAGAGCATCATAACCATGGCTTGGATCCATGTGGGGCTTGTCAATCCATTCTATTGATTTCTCAATGATTATGTCTCTTAGATTCTCAATGGTATCAGCTATAACATCAAGCGATTGTTTCAACTGAAGCGCCCTTGCAGGCTGCGTTGTGTCTGCGCTGGTCTTTGCCTTATTGATATGTGCTCCTGCTTCCCTGCTTACAACTTCTTCCAAGGCAGTGTTTATGGCAATGACATCATGGCCAGTATTTTCTTCAAGTTCCCTTATCCTGTCAGGGTCAATATGCTCAAGATTTGCTTTTGATGCTATCTCTTCTGCATGCGCAGGAGGAACAATATGAGGATACAGCTTGCTCAGTGTCAAAGCTGACTGCGCCTGCGCTTTCAAAGAATATTCAAATGTCTTTTCAGGCCCCCAGATCTGCACCATTTCATAAGTTCCGTATCTGCCTGCTGCAAGATCCTTGGACTCAAGCTTGATTCCCTCTGGCTTTAGCGGTTTTGGCTGTGTCTTTGTCTTATCTTTTGCCATGATTTACACCACAAGATTATCTACTATTGTTTGGAGTCCAGTTATAACTCTCTCATCCCTTGGTCTCATGTCAGGCTCAAATTTCTTTCCGAGAAGATGCTGTATTCCCATTATGTATCGCACAGCAATTTTGACTCTCTGTTCGTCAGTATATCCTGCATCGCCTTTTGAGAATCCTCTTGCAAATTCTTTTGAATAAGACTTAAGGCAAATAATTACATGGTTGTTTACGATATAATCTTCTTCTTTTAGGTTATCCTGCTTCTCCAATAAATAAGTTATAAGGTCATTGTATTTCCCAGAGTAAAACAACTCAGCCTGCTTATTGTAGTCATCTGCAAGCCAGAATCTTGATGAATCAAGAGTATAAAGTTCATCCTGCGAAACAATTTCTCCTTTGCTGTTTTTTCCATGCTCAGTTTTTGTATCAGCCAGAATAATACCTTTTTCTTTCAGGAAATTTGATACAATTCCAAAAGCAAAAAGTGAGCTGTTGATTATCTGAGTATATTCCTGCGGAGTGCATATTTTGTTTTTGAAAAGATAATCAGGCGCTACTGTCATGTCATGCTCATCAGATTTTGTTGAAGGTGTATCCAGGATATAAGGTAAATCACCATTAGGCACAAGTCCTTTAGGCAGAGAATGTCCTGCAAATTCCCTTTTTCCCTGTACAATGTAAGCATGATACAATGATGTTTCAGTTGAACTTTTTGCCAGATAAGCCCTAAGCACATTCTCAAATGGAATCTGCTCCAGGTTCTCAGCTGCAATCACAACTGAATTAGCAGCAAGTCCAGGCACATCATACTGCGATGATCCAATTGCTTCCTTAACCAGATTTAGCATGTAGTTATGGTTTTGGGCAAGAATCTGATCCTTGAAAGGAATGTCACCTCTGCTTATATCATGTGTTGATATTTTTGGATTTCTGACCATCAGCCTGGGTGGGATGCCTTCTTTTGTTCTAAGAGGAGGGTTTTCAAAATCAATTACTTTGCCAGATTCCTTGTCATAATAGCTGCCATTGCCTCCGAAAATAGAGTCAGAAACTTTGCCAGGCTTTGTAATATAGCCTGCCAGTTTTGGCACTGCCCCAGAATCAAGAATCTCCTGGGTAGGTGTTGTTGAACTTTCTTTAGCCATATATTTGGTTACTAAATCTTCTGCTTGTTTTTCAGATAACATGTTAATCCCTCCTGTATTTTTGATTTATTCCGGCATCATCAGCTTCAAGTGCTTGAATTTTTGCTTCTTTATCCTTTTCTAGTAGATTCTTATATTTTGGATTAATTCCTGCATAAATCTGCGCGACGAATCTTCCCACATTTGCAGGCTTTGCAATATATGCATTAGAACTGCCTGGCGGATTATTCAGGCAGCTGTCATTTGGAGCATCTGGGGGACAGCTTATAACAGGTCCAAGCGCATGATATGATAATTCTCCAGACAGGGCATCAGTGCCTCCTGCGACTGCAATAAATGCAACAAGCCCGCTTAATCCATTATATTCATTAATTATTCTCGTTAGTTTTTCAGGCTGCTTGTGCGCAGAGCATATCCTCACCCTATAAGATATATCGTATTTCTCCAGAGATTCTGCAATCTTCTCTATGTGCGATTTTTCGCCTTCTGCCTTTGGCTTATCGTCGCTGCCAGACCCTGCAAAGATGACAGCGCATCCTGTGTTGGATTTAATGTGTTCATTGAATTTTTTATCTATCATTTGTCTTCACCATTTTTATTATTACCTGCTTATCTTTGTTATACCTATCATGACTTTAATTTCATGGAACTTCCAAATTCTTACTATGATTAATACTTCATCGACAAGTATGGCTGACAATCTTGTTTTTGATTAACAGGCATTTATCTGAA
>JAGLGH010000334.1 GCA_023144115.1 Nanobdellota archaeon
CCTTGAGTTAGGCACATTGTAAATACTTCCGTATTCTTCGACTTTTGCATTGTATGTTTCAGGATCAGCAGGTTCATAATAGATTGATACCCTTTTTCCTGCAATCTTTGATATCGGCGTAATGTGTACAAAATCGGTAATACTCCACCAAAACCATGGTATTGTCATTTCTACCATAAGTTTAGCTTGCAGATGGCTCGGTATCACTGAGAATTCTTCAATAAAGTCTTCAGATGGAAGTATCCCTCTTGAAAGATATACCGGTGGAACAACTTTCTGTGTTGCCAGTATTTCCCTTGTTCCGATAACCTCATCTATATGACTTACAGTATTATCATAAACGGTTGCCTGTGCTTCAAGCACATTCTCTACAGCAGCATAATCAACTGAACAGATAGTCTCCTCTTCGTTCAAGTCAATTGCTGCAACAAGCCCCTCTATAGTTGCCTGATCTATTGTAAGACCAGATCCTGCAATGTTAACGTATTCTTTGGAAGCTGGATCAACTATGGCCCATTTTTTGCTTGGCCCATAGAATGCAACATAAACATGATCAACTTTTACCCTGTCGATTTCTCCGGCTTCATTGTAAAGGCATTCTACTGCCGGATTGTTATTACCCTCTATTACTGCTATGGCAGCCTCTAAACTAGAGGTACCGGTCCAATTCATGAACTGTTCTACTGTAAGCTCTTTATATCCCCTGACATACTTTGCAGGAGTATCAATGGATCTGAATAATGCTATTAAAAGTGTGCATTGGGCATAAGCATTACCAGCTCCATCAACTAATACTTCATCTGCGGTTTTCATGCTGCCGTGGTAGAATTCATTCTTAATATTAAGTGTCACCCACGAGACCATGTGCACAAAGCTACTATGAAGTTCTTTTGCTTTTGCTACCACTCTGTCTGTGAAGACAATTTCATCGGTTTCTGCAAGATCCGCATCAGTTACCTCTGTTCCGATATATGTAAGAGGTGTCATATTAGATGCAGGGGTTGTTCTCTTCTCAGGTATTTCCATTCTTGCTGCCAAGAGATCCCCCTGTACTTCCTGTTCAAGTGTTTCTATCATTTCCAGGGCAGAATCAATTTCTTCAACAGATGGACTAATAATGATGTTGTCAAGCATATATAGCATTCTTTTGGCATCGTCCAACATATCGTCAAAATCAACATTGAACTCTTCGCCAGGAACATCAGGCATATCAGCCAAATCTTCCTCAATTTTCATCTCTACTTCTGCAAGTTGCCTCTTGAGCTCATTTCTTATATCTTCAAGGAAAATAAGCTCTGTTGTGGCCGGAAAATCGGCCATCAGTTTACCTTTAATGTTCTTCAAAGTGTTTTGAAGGTCTTCCTTTGAATAAATCAAGGTAGCTTCTTCACCCATTGCCAGCTCACTCGCAAAGGCAGCCGGTATCAATACCATACCAGGAAAGGACATACTAAAGCATATGATGATAAAAGTTATCATAGCTGTTTTATGTATTGCCCACTGCTGCCTCGATAGAAAATAATGCATTCCATTTTTCATATTGCTTTCCTTTCCTATTTTTTCGTTATGTTTATGGTAATTGAAGATAACAAATATATGACCATCCTGAGAATAGAACTATTGTCAGGCACCACAATAAATATTTCTTCACTTTATTATCCTTTCATGTTTGTTTTGTCAAAAAAATGCGGTGATAGG
>JAGLGH010000335.1 GCA_023144115.1 Nanobdellota archaeon
CCTGCGATAACGATTGTAGGAATAGATGTCTTGATTGCAGGAAAGCCTTTCATGATCTTTCTTGACTCTTCAAGAAAAGCAAGCTCTTTTTTAATCTGCTTTATGAATGATGATATCCTTCCATAAAACTCACGCCTGTACTGGTTGATTTTCTGGAGGTCTGAGCATTTGTTAATCTTGCTTGAATATATCTTAAAGAATTCATCAACCCTTTTTATCGCCCAATTGACAGCGCCAAGCGACTTTTTTAGCATAGCATAATCTATTGTGCATTTCACCAGTTCAAGATAAAACTCAGGAAGCTGGTCTATACTGGGGAATGACTTGACTATCTTAATCAAAGAATTGACAAGAGTGTCTTTTATTAGCTCTATCTTTCTTGTCTCGATATATCTTGACTTATCCATCCGTGTGCCTTTAAGCTGTGAACCGCGAATCAGTCTTGCCTTATCTTTGGTTCTTCTGAAAGCTACATCAAGATAAAAGTCAGGAGTTTCTACTTTAACAAGGTCTTGAAAGTTCATATTGTAATAAGAATAAAAAAGGGTATATAAACCTACCTATAAAAATCTTAATGTGCTGTGTGCTTATTCATATTTTCATTTTAAAGAATCCATATAATTTCTCAAATCATTCCTGGAAGTATGCCACACACCCAAAATATTCACTGCAGTTAGCTTGCCCTATCTTGCCCTCAAGCTTAAATACTTTGTGAATATCTTCTCTCTTGGAATCCAGAAGTGTTCTTAGAATATTTTTCACAGAATTTGTCATAACCATCACAATCATAACATCCTAATTTATGATATTCTTCATTTCTTCCATCCTTAAAATTATATTTCATTTCTGTCTTTTTCCTACTTCTTGCTATGTTATAGTATTTACATATTTCTTCCATTTTTATTTCCCAGATTGTTGTTTTTCTTCATGCCTTATTCAAGCAGGTATTCCTGTTAATATTATTACTTCTATTCTAGTGTATTATGCTTATCTTAATTGCAGTTCTAATAATGCAAGCTCACTTAAAGCTATAAGTTGGCAGATATTTAAAAATATCGGTATCGGCAATATTAGAGGTATGCCGATACATTAAAAATCACTTGACGATTATATCATGCACTGCGCCGTCAGCCAATGAGTATACTGACTGAAGTTCAAGCTTGCAATTCTTATGCATCTCATCCACTGTCCTGCACCCTGCGCTACTCATAGATGATTTTATCTTAAGCAGTGTCTCAGGAATGTTCTTGCTTTCATGGATTGTTCCAACGCAGGGTACATAGCCCTCTGTGCCTTCTTCAAAGAATATGTCTTTTGAGCTGTCATACCTGCCGTAATTTCTTGCGCGTTTGGATGCTTCCATCCAGTATTCTTTTACAAACCCATGCTTAGGATGCCTGTGCAAAGGAGCTGCGCTTTCCCTGTACTGGACAAAATACCTGCCCATCATTATAGTATCTGCGCCGATTGCCAGGGCGACAGCCATATGAGAAGTATTGCTTATTCCTCCGTCAGCTATGATTGGGATATAATTTCCAGTTTGTTTTTGGAATTCATTCCTTGCCTTGACTATATCCATCAATGCTGTTGCCTGACCCCTGCCAGTTCCTTTGGTCTCCTGGGTCGTGCATCCTGAGCCGATCCCCATGCCAACCTTGACTGCATCAAAACCTGCTTTAGCAAGATGCATAAAGCCTTCAGCAGTTATTACATTGCCTCCAACTACAGGTATATCAGACTTGGTTCTGATATAATCTAATGTGCTTATCTGGAAATCAGAATATCCATCAGAAGCATCAATAAATATTACTTCGGTTCTTGCCTTAATAAGCGCATCAATTCTTGGATAATCCCTTGGCTGTGTAGAGACAGCTGCTGCAATGCAATAACGATTTTTTTCATCTACCAGTTCATTTGGGAAATTTAGTTTCTTGTCAATATCCTTCCTGAATACTACTGCTTTCAGGTTAAAATCCTTATCAACAAGAGGAAGAAATCCTCTGCGGAATTTAATCATCTTTTCATTTGCTTCATCAAGAGTTATCCCTTCTTCTGCAACATCAAGATCCTTTATCATATGATCAGAAACAGTATTATCCTTATGATTCACAGGATGGAAGTCTTTGTCTGTTATTATGCCTATGAGCTTTCCATTGCACATACCATTATCTGTGACAGGGTATATTGAATATCCTGTATTATGAATAGTATCAATAACATCGCTAATCTTTGACTCAGGGGAAAAGCATACTACTTCTTCCTGAAATCCTGCCTTATGCCGCTTAACATCCTTTATGATCTTTACCTGTTCATCCACAGGAATGCTGCATGGTATGACGCTTATCCCTCCGCACTGCGCAAGAGAAATAGCCATCTCTTTTCCTGAAACTGCCTGCATAGCTGCGCTTATCAATGGCATATTAAGGCAGAAAAAACCATCTCCTTTCCTGCATAGTTTTGTCTTGAGCTCAATTTCAGATATTGTGTTATTGAGCGTTGTCTTTCCTGTAAGAATCCTGAATTCTCTCAGGCTGTATGCAGGATTTAATATTATCCTCTCATCTGTTGTATGTTCCATAATAAAATAAGTGAGCATGCATTTAAAAAGTTATCGCAACATCAACAAGTGGGAACAATCAGCAGAAAAACAAAACATTTATTAGTAAGCATTCTTAAAAACAAGATATAAATACAAATGGGGGGATAATATGGTTTTATTATGGATAATTGGGGCAATAGTACTATTTTTTTTAACTGGTCTGAAAGTAGTAAATGAATACGAACGAGGTGTGAGATTTACCTTAGGAAAATATTCTGGTATTATGAGTCCAGGACTAAAATTAGTGATTCCAATCTTGCAAACCTGGCAAAGAGTTGATATGAGAATCAAGGCTGTTGATGTACCTGAACAGGATGCTATAACAAAAGACAATGTGAGTGTAAATGTGAATGCTGTCCTTTATTACAAGGTTGCTGCTGCTGAAAGTGCTATCTTAAAGGTAGAGCATTTTGGATATGCAGTATCCCAGCTTGCTCAGACAACTATGAGAGATGTTGTTGGAGAAGT
>JAGLGH010000336.1 GCA_023144115.1 Nanobdellota archaeon
AATTAGCTATCTCTACTTCAGCCAATGTAGCTGCTTTGAAGAATGTTGATTTCCCGATATTTGCTTTTCCGACTACTCCTACTATCATAGTATTATAGAATTGTATTGCATATAAAAAAGTTTTGGATGTGAGTTTTTGATGTAGTGTCCTAATATTATTTCGTTTTTTTAAATCCTTTGTTTTCATTTTCTATTCTTCTCCAAAATAGACTAAAAACATTAGGCATCTTTGTTATGGACACATTATTCGGAGTTTCATAAGCCTTTATGTCTAACGCTGTTGTAAGTCTTCCATTATGCCAATCAATCCATTCCTGTAATGAGCTAAACTCCCACCTGTGCTTATCATATTCTAACCATCTTCTCTCTAATTTACCATTCGTCTGAGGATTATTCCTCCTACTTGGAATAAAATCTATTCCTTGAGATTCAAGGAATAATTCAAATTCACTTTTGCTTCTGTTTCCGTTTTTTTCATATTTACTATTATAAAATTACGTTCCTCTATCTGTATTTGCTTGCTTAATCTTTATATCATATTGTTCAAAATGTTTTATTGCTTCTTTGAATGTTTTAATTGCAATGGCAGTTGTAGCTTTTTTTATTTCTATACCTGCAACAATCTTGCGACTTGCATCATCAAGCCATAATATTCAATGAGGATGATTTTCGCTTGTTCTGTGAAAATCACCCTGAATTAGGCTCCCTGAATGATCTCTTTCGTATCTGCACCTCTTTCGTTTCTTTTGCTTTCTGGGTTCATTCTTAACCCAACCTTTATTTTTCATATAATTCTAGATCTTATTTTTTGGTACTGGAATATCTTGCCTTTGTAGTTCATAATAAAGTATTCTGGGAGTATATTTTGTTTTAAGGTAATTTGAGTCAATTGCTTGTTTTTGCTTATCACTAAGGAAAGTCTTAGGGCGTCTATTTTTATTAAGTTCTGGATATTTTTTCGTTTCTTTGAATGCCCTAGCTAATTGTTGAACTCTACGTTCTGTTATACCATAGATTTTTGCTAATTCTTTGGGTTTTTTGCCTTTATTGACGATTTGATTCACCAACCACCTAATCCGCTTATTGTTGAGTTTAGTCATAAAGACTAATTCATCAGTATTTATAAATGGTTGGCGAAATAATTTCCGGACACTACAGCTGAAACCTGAAACCGAAAAATATATAAACATTCAAAATTATTAACTAGAATCATGGTAAGTATTATAGGATTAATAATTTATGGTTTGTTATTTGGAATAATAACTGCATATATAGCAAAAACAAAAAATAGAAATACAAATGTAGCTTTCATTTTAGGATTTTTTTTTGGTATTATTGCTACAATAGGATATCTCTTTCTCAATAAGAAATAATTAATAAAAAATGCGAGTCTATATATCAATCCCTTCATGGAAAAGTGAAAAAGCATTAGAAATTCTTAGACAAAGAGTTGAAGTGGTTATTGCTGATGCAAAATCCCTCTCTTGGATTGCACTGCACGCCTAATTCCTTATCCACGCAGTCAATCTTGACATAACCCACTCCTGAAAAGGATAATTAGCTATCTCTACTTC
>JAGLGH010000337.1 GCA_023144115.1 Nanobdellota archaeon
TGTTTGCAAAAGAGGGCGCTAAAATTGTAGTGAATTATTTTTCTTCTGAAAAAGAAGCATTGTCTGTTGTTGATGAAATTAAAAAGATTGGTTCAGAGGCAATAGCAATAAAATGTGATGTATCAGAAGAAAATGAAGTCAAAGAAATGATTAATCACACTATCGATAAATTTGGTAAAATAGATATTCTTGTAAATAATGCTGGTATAGTTTTTGATGTTCCATTTTTTGAAAGAACTGTTGAACAATTTAAAAGAACTATTGATGTGAATTTACTTGGGACATTTCTTTGTAGTAAATATGCTTCTGAACAAATGTTGAAAAATGATCACGGAAAAATAATTAATATTTCTTCCACAAATGGGATAAATTGTTTTAGTCCGGATGCAATGGATTATGATGGTTCAAAAGCTGGAATTATTATCTTAACAAGAGACTTAGCAAAAGAACTTGCTCCAAAAATTCAAGTTAATTCCATTGCTCCAGGGTGGGTAGATACTGAGATGAATCAAAATTTGTCGAAGGATTTTATCGATGAAGAAAAAGAAAAGATTTATTTAAAACGATTTGCGAAACCTGAAGAAATTGCAAAATCTATTTTATTTTTAGCTTCTGATGATGCTAGTTATATCACTGGAAGTATTCTAAAAGTAGATGGTGGACATGGTTAATAATTCAATGTGTGGATGGATTTTATACTCAGAAATGTCAATACTCCAACCTTAAGGTTGGAGATATGGACATTTCTGGTCGAACTCCACCCAAAAGGATACCCTAACATTTATGTTGGGGAGGAGTTCATTTAAGCGCAACATTATCCCATAGGTATTTATGGTATAATCTGTAATTTTGTGCAAGTTCATCACTTTCAATAACAAAAGCAAAATAGTTTTCACCTAATAACATATTTGCTACTTTATTTCCAAAAATAGCAATCACAGTTGGACTGCCACTAAATTCCTTTGGAAGAAATCTTATCTGTTCTAACTTCATTGGTTCTTTTACTTCTGTTTTTAATTCTGATCTTAAAAGATTGCGCCATTCTACTTTTAATTTAATTCGACGCCTGTTCCAATTATTAAAGAAATAGGGGAGATTTTTTGGCACATATCTGCCAGCACCAATCCAATAAGTAATCTTGTAATTTAACATATCTTCCCATACTGCTTTTATCCCTTCTTTTCCACGAAAAACTTCAGCATTTATATGTTGTTTTTTAAAGTTAAATTTTTCTATTAATGCAGGTATTTCCTTTGCTAATTCCTCTTTTGTTTTATCTAGTCTAAATTTTTTTTCTTCAATATATCCTAAAACTTTATTTGGGTGGGTTATTTGGAAAAATCTTTTTTTATTCTCTGTGATATAAGTTATCATGCCTTTTTCAATGAGTTTGTTCAGAATATCATAAATATTTCTTCTTTCAATACCTGTTTTTTCATGAATCTTGCTTATAGGAGACATGCCTAAATCAACCAATGCAGAATATATTTTAATCTCACCCTCTGACAATCCTATTTTTCTTAATACTTCTAGACTCATATTTTTAATTAATTTGGGCTTGTATATAAATTTAATGGTGTTGTGAAGACACCACAAATCTTTATATTAGGTTTTGACTTCTCAGTAGTAATGAGAGTAATTAAGAAAATAAGGGTATTGGCCTTAATAGGTGCTTTAAGTTTGGGGATATTCTCTTCAGGAAGTGCTTATGCAGCAGATATTTTCAATGGTACAAGAGGGCCAACTAATTGGCAATTGGATACCAGAATCACTTATGCTAAAAATGAAAATGGTGTTGAAACAATTGCCAATAATCTGATTTTAAAATACTGGGATGGAGAGAATCTTGGTAAATGGGGATTTATTAATTTACGATGTAAATCTACATATCCATCTAATGATTTAAGAAATGAGATTGGGGATATTTCTATTGGAATGGGTCCAAGAGGTAAAATTGATAATCTCTACTTGACTTCATATGGGGCTTTGACATCATCAATAGGAAATACTGATAAAGGTATTTCATTAGGATCAGGACGATCTGATATTAAATTTGGCTTATTGGCAACATATTTAACTTCAGATAAGAAATATAGCGTAGATGGGTCATTAGAATATAATTTTACAGGCAGGGATAATAAAGGTATTAATCTTCCTAATCAAATTTCAGCAGGTTTGTTAGGTGGTGGAAGAGTAACAGATAAAATAAGACTTTCTACAGGATTTGAGAGTTTAATGAAGGATGGGGGAGATTATTTATTAAATTCAAGAACAGTATTTAAATATACAGCTTCACAAAGTTTATGTTTTGAACTTGTAGGAGATGCAGGAATAGATGCTAAAAATATTCCTAAGAAGAATAGTGTAACTTTTCTGGTAAGATATAATTTTTAGGGTTTAATTTTTTCAATCTTATTATCTTTGACTTTAAAAGAATTTCCGCAGTAGACGCATTTCTTTCTTTTGCCTGTTAAATAAATGTCTGTGGTCTGGTATTTCATCTTATTTTTGCATTTAGGGCATAAAAGGAGGAGAATCATTTTTTCTTTTTAGCTATTTTGCTTTTTTCATCTTCTGGTTTAGCTTCTGGCTTTTCTTTTTCTTCTTCAAATGTGTCCATAGGTGGAAGTTCTGCCATATTTTCTGCTTCTTTAGGTTTTAACAGTGATTCTTTTTTCTCAATCAAATTTTCTTTTTCTTCTTCAGCAGGAGTCTCCTCTGCTTCAGCTTTCTCTTCTGCAGGCTCTTCAATGACTTCTTTTTCTTCTTCTTTTCCGTGAGTAGGCGGGAGTTTTATCTTTTCACTGATGTCCTCTTCTTTTTCTTCTTCTTTTTCTGGGTGCATTATTTCTTCTACCCTCTCTTCGGCTTTTTCTTCCATATAATCCTGGACTTCTTTTGTAAACCCTGGTCCGAACTTAGCACCGCTTTCAGGCTGCAGCTTTTCTTTTTGCAATTGCATTTCTTCTTCTATTGTTATCTCTTTTTTTTCTTTAGCTTCTTCTGGTTCAGCTTTTTTTTCAGCACCATTTTTAGCCCAATCATTTTTGGGTTTTACAATTGCTTCTTCATCCTGCACTTCTGCTTCTTCTTTAGAATTCTCTGTTATTTCTCCTGCTTCTTTTTCTTTAAAAACTTCCAGTTTGCCGAGATGTTCTTCTTTCTCCTCTTCTTTTTTCTTTTTTATCTGCTCTGCAAGTTCTGGGATTGGCTCATCGATGACATCAAGCTCGCCAAGTTTTTCTTCAACTTCGGCAATCTCCGGCTCTTTTTCATCTACAACTTCTACTTTTCCGCTTGGAGTTCCTTCATAGGTCTCAATTTTGCTCATCTTGCTTTCTTCTTTTTCACTTTCTTCATACATCTTGAGTTTTTTCTTGTGTCCTTTATTATCGATAAGATCTATTTCTATCTGCTCGAGATCTGGTTCAAGAGATTCACCTTCTTTTGTTTCCTCTTGGCGCTCTTTCTTTATTTCCTCTGTTTTCTCCCTATTCTCCTGGATTATTTTTTTGACCTCTGCCTCTTTTTCTTCTATTGTTTTTTCAAGCTGCGCAAAGTCCTTGAACTGATCTTTAAGCTTTTCAGGAGGCAGGTCAAAATAGTTGAAGAATTTTTCTGTGAGCTTGATTATGTTTGTCCTGCCATATTTCTGCCTTGAGATATATCCTGTTTTATCCAGTTCGCTAAGATGCTCATATGCCTTGTTTGACCTGACTTTGATAAGATCAGATTGTTTTATAGGGTATTTATATGCAATATAAGCCAGAGTCTCAATCACGCTTTTCTTCAGTTCAGTCTTAGTCACTATCCTTTTTATGAGCGGAATCATCTGTGATTGTACAGTCAATTTCCATAATGTTTCGTCACCCTGCTCAATCATGTCAATGATAAGTGATCCCTTTTTTTCATCATATTCTGCTTTCAGTTTTTCAAGCGCTTTTTTGACCTCTTCCCTGTCCCTTATGCGGGCAAGCCTGGCAATCTCATCAAGGGGCAGCCTTTTGCCTGCTACGAACAGGATAGCTTCAATCTTCCGCATGTATTCATCTATCTTTTCTTCCATATTTTATTTAGCCAGGGTGTACTTGCCTGCGATTTCCTTTATCCTGCCACCTTTTGTGAGGACATCAAGGAATTGCTTGAGCTGATCTCCTGGGATGCCTGTGCCTTTAGCAAGAGCATCAATCTCTTTTTCTCCATCTTTAAGCAGGAGCAAGACCATATTATTAAGAAGCATGCTTCCGTTTTTCTTAAGCAGCTTGTTTTCTGCGTTGATTCCCTTGAGGATCATGTCAATCTGGTGTAGTCTTGCCTGCACATCATTAAGCACCCCAGCGAAATCAAGTGAATCAAATCTGAACTTATCAGGCTTGATTATCTCAACACTAGAGGGCATATAGTCAAAGCAGAATCCTATCAGATATTGGATGTCTTTGACTGTTATTTCAATCTCAGAGAATAATGACCACATACTCTCTTTTTCTATTGGTTCTGCAGTTTCTGCTTCAACCAGGGTGACGTTATCGTCAGTGTCTATCTTTTTGATCAACAGTTCCATTGTCTGGACAATATGCTCTTTTGGAGCGCCCATCATGTCAATAATGACTCTTGCATGTACTTTTGGTTTTTCTTCTTCCATAATAATCACAAGAGGTTGGAGAATTTATTGGTTTAAATATCTTTGCAAAATTTGCTAAGCGAATTTTGAGGTGGGTGATAGGTGTTTTTGTATTATTGTTTATTCTTTTATTTTATTATAAAGCAAAAATGATTCTATCCTATGAATCTCAATCAGATTTGTTGTGCCTGCCTGTCCAACTGGGACTCCTGCTGTTACTGCAACAGTATCATTCTTAGTTATTAAGTCTTTTTTGAAAGCAAGATTTATAGAATCAATGACAACTTGTCTTGATTTTGCAGCAAATTCTCCTAAAATTGGATAGACTCCCCATGATAAAGATAACTGGCGGTATGTCTCAAGTGAGGATGTGATTGCTATAATTGGAATCCTGAGCTTGAATCTTGATATTAGTCTTGCAGTAAATCCAGAACTTGTAGCTGCAATCACTGCCTGGATATCGAGGTTATTTGCTGCGTGATACACTGATTTTGAGATAAAAGAAGCTATGTTGTCATCAATTCCATTTTTAATCTCTTTTTTTGTGCCAAAATAACAAGATTTTTCAGTCGCTTTTGCTATCTCTGACATATTTTTTAGAGCTTTGACCGGATATCTTCCGCTTGCAGTTTCTCCTGAGAGCATTATTGCATCTGCTCCATCAATAATAGCATTTGCAACATCATTGACTTCTGCTCTTGTTGGTCTGGGATTATTAATCATTGAATCCAGCATTTGCGTTGCAATAATCACTGGCTTTGCAGCAATGTTGCATCTTTTTACTATATCTTTCTGTACAATTGGGACATTTTGAGGACATATATCTGTTGCAAGGTCTCCTCTTGCTACCATTATCCCATCACTTGCTTCAATGATTTCCTTAATATTCTCTACTGATTCTACTGTTTCTATTTTTGCAATCACTTTTATTTGAGACCCTTTCTTTCTGATATAGTTTTTAATCCAAATAATCTCATCTTTTGATTTTACAAAAGAGACAGCTATGAAATCCAGATTATATTTTATAGCAAATTCAATATTCTTTAAATCTTCAGGTGTTATAGGTTCAAGAGCTATATCAAGTCCAGGTAGTGCTACAGTCTTTCTTGAACCTAATTTCCCGCCATTGAGAACTTTGCATACTATCTCCTCATTTTTTATTTCAATGACCTTAAGTTCTATAAGTCCGTCATCAATATAGATTGTCTGCTTAGGTTTTACTTTTTTTGCTAAATCTTTGTAAGATATTGATATTCTTTCTCTTGTTCCAATAATATCCTGCGCAGTCAGGATTATCTGATCTCCATCATTAAGGTATATTTCTCCGTCACAGGATTTAGAATCGCTATATATGCTTTGTATAGCTCCTGTCCTAATCTCAGGACCTTTGGTGTCCAGGATTATAGATACATAATCAGATATATCCCTCACCAGATTGATTTTCTCAAGCTTTTCTTCAGGATTGCCATGCGAACAGTTAAGTCTTGCGCAATCCATGCCATTGTTTATCAGTTCCTGAATTATTTCTCTAGTGCAGCTCTGTGGTCCAAGTGTGCATATTATTTTTGTTTTTTTCATCTTTTGTTTGAGTTTTTTTATTGTTATTAGTTTTTTATTCTGAACGTTGTGGGTGGGTATAAGTGATATTTAACCTTTTTGTTTTTTGAATTTTTTTGAAGAAATGAATATATTTTTATAAGATCAATAATCTGTTCAAGATATGGAAAAAGTGACATTTCAAAACTCCGAAGGCTTAAAATTAATTGGTATTCTTCATATACCTAAAGATAAAACAACATCAGCTATAATTATTTCTCCTGGCTTTACAGCAAATAAAAACAGGCAGAGGTTTATTGCATTATCTGAAGCTCTATCTAATGAAGGATTTGCAGTGTTAAGATTTGACTTTGGCGGCTGCGGGGAAAGCGAAGACAGGGAGATTACTTTAAAACATCAGGTAAATGATCTTAAATCTGCAATAAAATATTTGAAAGACAAGGGTTATGAAAACATAGGTCTGCTTGGCGCGAGTCTTGGTGGGCTTATTTCAGTTTTGTGTTATGATGAACAGATTAAAGCAATTGTCTTGTGGGCTCCTGTCACAAAAGCAAAAACACCTTTATTAATCCAAAAACAGGAATTAGAGCAGGAATTAACTGATAAAAGCTATGTGATGGAGTTAAGTGATAAAGGCTATGTGATATATCAAAAAGAAGGCAGAGAATTTAAAATTCCTCAGGAATATTTTAATGAAAGGCAGGCAGTAAATCAGGAAGATATCTTATCTGGGATTGGATGCCCTGTCTTAATTATCCATGGAAATAAGGATGATATTATTCCCTTAGAAGAAGCCAGGAGTGCTGCGCAATTCCTGAATAAGGAATCAAGGCTTGAAATAATTGAGGAAGGAGACCACATATTAGGAGCAAAGATGGATGAAGTTATTCCTCTTTCTGTTGATTGGTTTAAGAAATATGTTGCATAGGAAGATTTTATTCTGCAATTCTCCACATGTCATCAAAGAATTTTCTATAAGCATTGGAATTTTGTTTTGAATGAATCACAAAAGCAGTAGGTATATCTTTCCATAATAATGTAGCAACTTTATCATCAAAGATAATTACTCCTGTTGGTGCTGCATGATTTAAATAACGGATTTCGATGTTTTTGTTTTTTCCATATTCTTTTTTTAGAAATTTTTTCTGATGCTGCAAAGCAAGCAATCTGGTTTTTATTCCTTTGCTTTTTCTTTTGGCATCATAGTTTTTGAAAAAAATATTAGCTTGTTTACTTTGAAATTCGTCTCCCAGGGTGAATCCAATAAAATCTTCATTTTTTCCTTCTAAATATTCAAGGATTTCTTCATATAATGTCTTGATGCCATTAAAACCCTCATAGACTACAGCATATTGTTCTGCTTCTTTTTTTTGCTGCGTGAGCAGTTGCGGAATAAATTCTTTTATTTCTTTTTTTTGGACTGATATGTTTTTCTCTTTTTCGCCTAAATAATTGAGAATCCTATTTGGGTTGAATGCCTGAAAATGATTTGTTCTGCTTTTTATTACACTTGTTATCAGGCCTTTCTCTTTTAATTTATCCAGGATAGGATATACTTTTGCAGGAGTAATCCTTGATTTTTTTGCTAGCAGGCCTATTGTTGATTCACCTAGTTCAATTAATGCGAGATATACTTTGATTTCGCCTTGTGTAAAACCAATTTCTTCTAAAATTTTTGTATTCATGTGCAATGGATATCCTTTCGAATATTTAATATTTTCTATTATATCCTCCTTGGGAGGAAATAACCTATAAATCTCAATATCTGCTACCCCTTGAGGATGATAAATCAAAGGAAGGTAAGGATTGGGATAATAGGATCAGCTACAGATAATGTGCATAAAGACCTAAAAGATGCAGCAATTAAACTTGGAGAACTTATTGCTTCTAATGGATATGAAGCAGCTACAGGAACGTCTATTGGTGCTGCGCATATAGTTATATTAAAAGCTAAAGAACTTGGAGCAAAAACTATTGGATTCTCGCCTGATTCTGATTCAAATGGGCATATTCAAAAATCTGATAATGCATCATTATCTTGTTTTGATAAGGTGTTTTTTATTTCAGGATTTACAAAACGAAGCATAAGATTCATTTTTTCCTGTGATGCAATAATAGTTCTTGGCGGAAGAATGGGGACATTATCTGAATATGCAATAGCTTTT
>JAGLGH010000338.1 GCA_023144115.1 Nanobdellota archaeon
TTCATTAAAATGATGGACAAGAGGGTATTAGAATAATCTGCAATAACAGGCTTTTTAGCCGGCAATAAGCCGACAAACATGCCGCGGATCCGGGAAGGTGTGGAGATTACATGCAATACGAATTGTCTTGTATTGTCTTTTGATGAAATTGTAATTCCTCTTCTTTCTCTAAGAGCCCATGTAAAAAAGCCCTCGTTAATCATAAACTCTATTTCGTTTTTAACATAGCCTTCAAACTGATCAGGATCATATACAGCAGGGATAAAATCCGAATTATCCTCTTCATTAATACGATATAAAACGCATGTCTCAAATGGTATAATTTTTTTTATCCGTTTTTCAGTTGCATGCAAAATATGTTTTACATCTTTTTTCCCGTTTATGCTCTCTAAAAAGTCACCCATGGAAAGTGCCATCTCCAGAGCGTTCTGGACAAAACGCCTGTTTTTTTCCAGGTATACTATGCGTTCTTCAAGTGTTTTTTGCTTTTTATTTTCTTTGGCGTTCATAGTACTTTCAACTATTTAAAGAAACTTTCAATGGCATTAAACTGGTGTGTGGCCAGTCGTATCACAGAATCAAAACAGCTCGGTGAAAGGCCGAGGCTGTCAAAAGCCTTGTGGTCAAAATTTGGAACAAATCTTTCTCCACTGGTTCCAATTTCCAGACTGTGGGCAATAATATCCGCCAGATGAACAATGGTCGCGTGAGCCTGGTTATTAGTACCTGAGGGGTTGTGGTGATAGAATACATTATTTTCTATGGAAAAGGGAATTCTCCATTTTTTTAATAAATCCCTGCCGATGTCTGTGTGTTTGCAACCAATGCCTTTCTTTTCTTGCTTATGAAGAAGTTCTTTTGAACTTTCAGCTCTTATTAATATTTTTTTTGCCTGCTCAGGGTAATATTTATAAAGCACCAGTCTGCCTATATCATGCAGGAGTCCTGATACAAACAACTGTTCTGTTTGAGTTATATTTTTATATGCACATAAAACTCTCGAAATTATTGCACATGCGAGACTGTGCTTTAAAAAAAGATGCATATCGATTACGTCTTCAGGAATATCTTTAAAAATAGAAATAGTGCTAATCCCCAGGGCAAGACCTGATATCTCCTGTGTGCCGATGAGTGTTACAGCCCGTGAAATGGTGTCTATTTTGGTGGGAAAGGCATAGACTGGTGAATTTACTATTTTCAGCAGGATTGCTGCAAGGCTGGGGCTTTTACTAACTACCCGGGCAATGTCGTGGGCAGAGGCTAAAGGGTTTGCAATAATTTCATTTAACTCAAAAACTGTGGAAGGAATCTCAGGAAGGTTAATTTCCTGGTAAGCGATATTATTACGTAAATCGCTTATCAATTCTTCTTTTACATCCTCGACAATATCAACCTTCTTTTTCTTGTTGGTTTTATAAGTATCTTTCCGGCATTTAGATAAAACAGAAAGCCGGAAAAGTTCTTGCATAGCCGGATGTTCAAGATCGACGTGGTGGAATAGATATTTTGTACTTTCTTCTATTCTTTCCAGTAATTCCGGGTCGATTTCCTT
>JAGLGH010000339.1 GCA_023144115.1 Nanobdellota archaeon
ATAGGTAATAAAACAGTCCCTTTATGTTTGTTTTCAGATATGTAATATCCCAACTCCATACTTGATTTGGGCCTGTTGCTTTTAATTCGTCTGCAGTTTTACTTTTTCTTGCAGGACGTGTATTACTTCTATGTTTTAGTAATCCTTTTTTTCGTAAAACTCTGTAATATGAAGATTCTGATGCTATATATTTCCCTTCTTCTGCTAATATTGCAACTATTTCTGCAGGATTTAGATCTTTAAACCTTGAACTGCAGCATATATTGTCTAGCGACAATTAGAATTCCTTCCTGACGACAATTAAAATTACCCATTGCTTTTTTAAGTTATTTACCTATGATGTCTCCTTTTTATAGGAGGAGGAGTATTAAATGGTAACTAATGGACAAGTAAAAAAATTGATTAAAGTCAGGAGAAGTGGAATGAGTATAGAGAATTCAGCTAATAAAACCAATATGTGTAGAAAAACAGCATCAAAATATATTAGTGCTAATAAATTACCTAGTGAATTAAAAAAAGATCATAATTGGTGTACAAGAAAAGATCCCTTTTCAAATGATTGGGATTATATAAAAAGTTTTTTAGAAAATAATGACAGTGTTGAAGCAAAGGCATTATTTGAACATCTTAACATCATAAGTCCCTTTAAGTATACTGAGGGGCAATTAAGAACCTTACAAAGAAAGATTAAAATATGGAAAGCTACTGACGGACCTCCAAAAGATATAATTTTTGAGCAGAATCATTATCCAGGAGTTTTATGCGCATCCGATTTTACCAATATGGATGAATTAGAGATTACTATAAATAATATCCTGTTTAAACATAAATTATTTCATTTTGTTTTAACTTATTCTAATTGGGAAACAGGAACTGTTTGTTTTTCAGAAAGTTTTGAAAGTCTTTCTGATGGTCTTCAGAATGCTTTATGGGAACTTGGAGGGGGAACTGAAAAACATAGAACAGACCGTTTAAGTGCTGCGGTAAATAATTTAGGTGATTCAAAAGAGTTTACAAAAAGATATGAAGAGTTACTTGAGCATTATAAAATACAAGGACAAAAAACGCAACCTTATAGCCCTCATGAAAATGGAGATGCTGAACAAAGTCACTATCGATATAAAAAAGCTATTAGACAAGCATTGATTATTAGAGGCAGCAATAACTTTAATTCACAAAAAGAATATGAACAATTTATTAAGAAAATATTTGATCAATTAAACTCATCTAGAATGGAAAATCTATATAAAGAATTAAATCATTTAAAAAAGTTGCCAAATAGAAGACTTGAAGACTATAGAGAAATAATTTCCAGAGTAACCAGGCATAGCACAATCAGAGTATTAAAAAATAGTTATTCTCTGCACAGTCGTTTAATTGGTGAAAAAGTAAAGGTTAAAATATTTGCAAGGCATATTGAAGTTTTTTATGGACAAAAGAAAATAGAAAGCATTCCTCGAATAATTGGTAAAAACAAACATAATATTCAATACAGGGATATTATAGATTCTTTGATTCGAAAACCGGGTGCATTTGAAAATTATAAATATAAAAATGATCTTTTCCCTACCAGTTATTTTCGGATAGCCTATGATCAATTGACCAAGTGTAATCCGGCTAAAGCCTCCAGAGAGTATTTAAAAATATTATATTTGGCAGCAAAAGAAAATGAAGATTTAGTAAACCAGGCCATCACTTTTTTGGTTGATAATGAAATACTTATAAGTTTTGATGCGGTAAATAAAATTGTTAAAGAAAAAACATCCTTGCCAACTGCTGCGGAAGTAAATATTCCACCTGTGGACTTATCAATTTTTGATTCATTGCTTTATCAGGAGGTTAACTAATGAAGAATAAAACAAAATCAACTGAAATTAAACAACATCTTAAATATTTAAAATTATCGGGATTTTATGAGATTCTCGATGATACTATTTTACAATCCGAACAGGAATCATTATCTTACCATGATTTTTTACTACAACTATTAGAACATGAAAGTATAGTAAGAAAAAATAACAGGATTGAAAGATTATTGAAATCTTCGGGACTCTCATATTCTAAAACTTTAGAAAATTTTGATATGAAAAGACTCCCTGTAAAGGTTAAGCAAAAGGTAAACGCAATAATACATGGAGATTTTATTGATAGAAAGGAAAACATATTGGCCTTTGGTCTTCCGGGAACAGGGAAAACGCATTTATTATGCGCTATAGCTCATGAACAAATAAAAAAAGGAAGAAAAGTATTATTCGTACCTTGCAGTTTATTAGTCCAAAGATTATTAATTTCAAAAAAAGACCTACTTTTAGAAAAATATTTAAAAAAATTAGCACAATATGAGCTTATTGTCATTGATGACATTGGATATGTGCAACAATCACAAGATGAGATGGAGGTGTTTTTTACTTTTTTAGCAGATAGATATGAAAGAAGTAGTTTAATGATTACCAGTAATTTAGCATTTTCAAAATGGGATAGAATATTTAAAGATCCAATGACAACAGCAGCAGCTATTGACAGATTGATTCATCATAGTATTATTCTTGAATTAAATATTACAAGTTATCGAACGGATCATGCAATAAAAGAAAAGGAGGTTGAATAATATTTTTTTTTAGATTATAATGGGTAAAAATAATTGTCGTTGAAGTGTATTTTTAATTGTCGCTAGACATTTTGTTGAAAACCGTACAGAATTAAGAGTCATGTCTTTTAATCTTAATAATATTATAAAACTAAAAAAAATCATATCT
>JAGLGH010000034.1 GCA_023144115.1 Nanobdellota archaeon
GCACAAGCCTTGGTAAGCAAAGCTTACTAAGGACTTAGAAAACTTTGTTTTCCAAGTCATCTTCAAAACTTAGGATGTGTTTTTAGAAGGCTCTGCGTCCCGTGATAAGCAGGATAAGAGTAAGGAAGAAGTTTTGACCTGATGATGCTGGTGCTCCTTGAGCAGCAGAATTATTACATACCTAAACTAAAAAAAGGTTTGATAAAGATTATTAAAAAAAGAGGTGGACAGGTAGCTCTGGAATTTGTCTTGCTTGTAGCTATAGCATTTGCTGTTTCTATAATATTCATGTATGCATTGATGGGTCAGGCAGAAGAGCTGAATGATGAGCAAGAGTTTATAGCAGTCCAGGATATCTCAGCAAAGATACAAAATGAGCTTACCATTGCTGCTGGAGCAGAATCAGGTTATGAAAGGGATTTTTTTCTTCCTGATTCAATTCACACATTCAATTACAATATATCAATAATGAATAACACACTCATGATCACGACAGATAATAAGCAATTTATCCGCATCATTCCACAGATAGATGGGAATATCAAACTTGGGTGGAATAGAATATGCCTGACAGATGGAGTTATTGAGGTGGAGACAGGAAGTTGTATTTATACATAATAATAAAAAATTAAGATCTAAAAACATAAATATAATCTGGAAAAGCAAAACATGATATACAAGAAAAGAGGGCAGATATGGTATAGCGATTTTATTGTAGCTGTGCTTATATTTTCACTTGCTTTGATGCTGTATTACTCGCATATTACCAATATCTCCATGCAGGAGGATGCAATAATGGATGAGTTAGTGGCAGATGGCAAAAGCATATCCTCTGCGCTGATATCAGGCGGCAGCCCAACCAACTGGACAAATACTACAGTCATAAGGATAGGGATTACGAACAATGATAATAGGATAAACCAGACAAAGATTGATGACTTTTATGCAATGGAATACTCAACTGCACACCGCCTGTTTGGCACAAGATTCAACCATTACATATTTTTTGAGAATAGCACAGGCGACAGAATAAACATAACTGGAGGAGAGACCATAGGCACAATACCATCTGACCATGAAAGATTGATACAGATTACAAGATTTCTGATATATGAATCAGAGATAATAAAACTGAAGGTGCAGATATGGTGGTAAGATGATAATGAGAAGAAGCCTGAAAAGAAGTAAAAGAGGAGTATTCTTTACTATAGATGCCATGATAGCAGCATCAATCATCGTGCTGGGTCTGATACTTGCATCATCTTTCTATATCTCAGAAAAAAAACCGACGTCAATCAGTTACCTGGCATCTGACCTGACTCAGGTGATGTCATCTCTCAGGATATCTGAAGTCAATAATACGTATGTAAACCAGCTTATAGCTGATGGTGTGATAGAAGAAAAATCTTTCAATAATTCTATTGCAGAGATTCTTGGAGAGATGTGGGCAACAAATAGGTCAGAGATTGCCCTTAATCTTACTATGGATCTTATTGACCCTCTCATGGATGCGAGATTTGGATATGGGGTATATATTAACGAAGAAGAGATAATGGCAAGGTCAAAAGAGATAAAAGGCGCGCTCATATCCAGCCAAAAGATGATCTCAGGCATTGAAAAAGACAAAGCTATCTTTGGCTATTCCTCAAAGGTATATCTCAGTTCTATCAAAGACAGGCAGACATCCTCTTTTGCGTATTTTGGAGGATTTGAAGGGGAAGGCAATCTCACTAAAAGGATACTGCTTCCTGACAGTTTCAATATAACATCAGCTTATCTAGAGGTTGATGCAGGCACTGACTTCAAGTTTTATGTGAATGGCAATCTATGCAGGGGATTTCCCCTTGGTTCAGGCAACGGAAGCTACATGATCCCTGATAGATGGGACCTAAACTTATCTGAATGCAATACATCACTTTTTGCAGCTGGAGTGAACAACATATCAATCAATTTTGAAGAGATAAATGAGAACTTTACTGCAGACGGACCCCATTATATTGGCGGGGGCTATTTTCGCGTAACATACATATCAGAGAATACAACAGACCTTGAAGTAAGCTATGATGAGGGAGGCAATGCAATCAAGAGATATTATTTCCCTGGAATCGACGGCTTAATCAACCTCTACTCATCATTCTATGTTCCAGGAAACCTGAGCGAAATGAATCTTAATCTCTCTTATTCCAGTGGAGGCACAATAGCTCTGATTTTTGGCAATGTAACAATCTATGAAAATACCTCTACAGGAAATACTACACTCATACTCAACAGTACAGAGATAGAGTCGATACTCATAAACAACAGCATGAACTACAGTGATCTAAGCGCAAAAACAATCCCCCTAAGGCTTTATCTCAAGACTATAATAGAATCATATTTTGATATAGTCCTTTCAACAGACATAAGCGGAAGTATGGACTACCGCCTGGATTCTGATGCGATTGGCGTAAAAAGAGATTGCAATGATTCTATGTTGAATGATCCAAGCACAAGAAGAATCAGCGGAGCAAGATGCGCAGGTAAGGCTATGGTTGACAATGTGCTTTCATATTCCGGACCCCTTGTGGGCCTTATAGGATATGAAGATGTAACTCAGGA
>JAGLGH010000340.1 GCA_023144115.1 Nanobdellota archaeon
ATTTCAGGCATTAGAATCAGAACTAAAGAAAGGAGATCATGATAAGATTGGCATAAATTATGGCACAGGCCATGCTAAAGGCATAGATAAATACATCAGAGGCAAAGGTTTCAAAAGAGAAAATGTACTTTGGGTGCCAGTATGGGAAGATGATAATGCCCTGGTCCGGGATAATTAATTTAATTCTGTTATCAATTCTTTAATCTTTTTTATATCATTAAGCGCAGCTATCTCTCTTCTTAATCTGCAGGAGTCAGGCAGAGTGCGGGTAAACTGCTGCGCTTTTGTTTTGATATCATTTAATGACATCAGATTAAATTTTTCTGCAAGTTCAAAATATCTCATAAAATCCGCAATCTTTTGAGCATTAGTTTGTGCAATTATCTTCCCATCATCAAGATATTCATTTACCTGCCTGAATATGAAGGGGTTTCCTCTTGCTGCCCTTCCAATCATGATATAATCGCATCCTGTCTTGTCCAGCATCCTTGCAGCATCAGGTGCATCCTTTATATCACCATTGCCTATTATAGGGATATCTATGTTTTCCTTGACTTTTTTTATGATATCCCAGTCAGCATCCCCAGAAAATCCCTGCATAGCTGTTCTTGGATGGATTGTTAGGGCAGCTGCACCGTTATTTTCAGCAATTTGCGCAATCTCAACAGCATTTACACTATTGAATCCTGATCTTATCTTTACAGTAAGTGGGATGTCAATAGCATCTGAGACTTTAGTGATTATTTGAGCAACTCTGGCAGGATTCTTAAGAAGATATGCCCCAGCCTGCTGCTTCAGGACCTTTGCGACAGAACAGCCCATATTAATATCTATAAAATCAAAATCTTTCTGCATCATTTCTGCTGCTTTTACCAGATTATCTGCATTGCTGCTGAACAGCTGCAATCCGACTGGCTTTTCTAAAGCATCAGTTTGCGCAAGAGAAAATGAATTCCTGTTTCCCATAGCCAGTGCATCAGCGCTTACCATCTCTGTAAATACAGCAGCAGCACCATATTCAAGACATAAGAGCCTAAATGGCAGGTTTGTTATGCCTGCCATTGGCGCAAGGATTACTTTGCTGTTTAATCTTAAAAATTTCATTTAAAGTAGGAATTCACACAGTTTTTTAATTGTTTCTAAAGTATGAAAGATTTTATATATCAGGACAAACCTTTCTTGATTATGCAGAAAAATATAACTGAAGGTGAGGCAGTTGTTACAATATTTGAACAGGAGAAGATATCCAAAGAGCTGCCAGTCTTCTATAATCCAATCATGAAGATGAATAGGGATATATCCATATTGCTTTTGAATGCTCTTGACAAGAAAGGCATGATTCTAGCAGACCCTTTAGCAGGAAGCGGAGTGCGGGCAATAAGATTTCTTAAAGAACTGAATAATGGTATCATCAAAGAACTGCATATCAATGATTATTCTGAAACAGCATCAGGGCTGATAAAAAATAATCTTTCGCAGAATCATCTTGATGATGATACCAGAGTGCGTCTCTCATGTGATGATGCAAACTTATTCATGATGAAATCCAAGGGTTTTCATTATATTGATATTGATCCTTTTGGTTCGCCAAATTCTTTTCTGGACTGTTCTCTTAAAAAGATTGCGCGCGACGGTATCCTTGCTGTCACAGCGACAGATACTTCAGCATTATGCGGCACTTATCCTAAAGCATGCAGAAGAAAATACTGGGCAGAGCCAAAGCGTGATGAACTTATGCATGAAACTGGCATTCGCATATTAATCAGGAAAGTGCAGCTTATCGGAGCTCAGTATGATAAAGCTATGATTCCTGTCTTTAGCTATTCAAAGGAGCATTACATGAGAATTTTTTTCATGTGCAGAAAAGGAAAATCACATGTTGATGCAATGCAGAAA
>JAGLGH010000341.1 GCA_023144115.1 Nanobdellota archaeon
ATCATACTGAGAATATGCTTCCAGTCTTACTTTGAATTCTGGGATTTTCTTAATGAATTCAGCAACAGTTTTGCTTGTTGCTTTTCGCACATTCATGCCATACCCTTTTTTTTGGAGATATAAAGCATTAAGCTCTTGCTCAAACTGCTTCTCAATAGGTATAGAAAGAATAGGTTTTTTTAGATACAATGCTTCAGACATGACACTGAATCCTCCATTTATGATAACAGCCTTGCTTTCTGCAAGATCCCTGATGAAATTTTTTTCATTGAATTCTTTAAATTCAAGATTGTCTTTAGTTTTTGTTATCCCAAATCCATATATCCTAAAATTATTTCCTGATTGTTTCAGGATTCTTAATAATTCCTTATTTGTTTTTGATGTCTGATAAACAAGTATATAATCCTTAGTTTTGACATTTGCTTTCCTTATCTCTTCTCTTATTATAGGCAGGCAGTATGCTGCGTTCTTTACTTTAAGTCGCGGAAAGAAAAATGATGTGATAAAGTTAAAATCAGCTTTCGGAACAATAAACTTGACAATAAACCAGGATTTGATAAAATCCCACCTCATCTTTTTTGAAAACCTTATTCTCGATTTAACTATTATTTGCTGATTATCTAAAGTTATGTTCGGAATGCCCATAAGGAATGACAGGTAGTTTGTAGTATATTCAAAATCATTTATTATTATATCAGGTCTGAACTGTTTTATTGCGCAGTATAGGGATTTGACTGATTTTAAATGCGAGAATATATTTCCTAAGTTTGCCAAAAGTGTTTTCCAGCTACTGACAATATTATTGTTATATCCCATGTGAAGACTCTGCACAGGGATTATCTTCTCAAAATGCCTGCTGAGATGATGATATGCCCTTCCACCGCAGGCTATCATTACATTGTGGTCTTTTTGCAATTTTTTAATGACTGCTTGTGACCTGGTTGCATGCCCCATGCCTTCTCCGCTTAATGCATATAATATCCTTGCCATTTAAATCAGCGTATAGCCTCCCATTGTGCATTATATGACCTTTTGAAAAGAAATGCCCAAATACCATTAAGAATCCACAATGCAAATAGCCGGATATAGCCTAATTCCATGTATCTTCTTGATGATTCATATACCACATTATTCATTATGCCAACATTTCCCAATTTTCCAAGCTTTCTGAAGATGTCAATATCTTCAGCAACAGCAAGATTTTCATCAAATCCTCCTGTTTGCCAGAATTCAGCAGCCTTTGCGCCGATGACAGCACCTCTGCCGTTATGCACTCTTATTGAATTCAGGAGCATCATCCATCCATTAAGAAAATGGCTGAATATCCTATCTTTAAACCTGGCTTCTGAGGGATTTATCCATACAGGAACTGCAGCGCATGAATTTCTCTTAAGGACATGATTTATCTTCTTAAGAAAATGCCTGTTTGGAATTATTATGTCTGCGTCAATAAATACAAGCTTTTCACCAAAAGCAGCTCTCGCTCCGATATTTCTCTGCATGCTTGTATTTCTTATGGTCACAGGGATAAATCTCATATTGATATTAAGATGCTGGGCATATATTTCTGCAACATCCCTTGTCATATCCTCAGAGTTTGCATCTGCTATGATAACCTCAAAATTCAGATAATCCTGTCTTGCAAGAGAAATCAAAAGATTTCCTATATATTTCTCTTCATTAAGTGTTGGAACAATTATACTAATCAAATATCATTACCTCGTGTTATAAAAAGCCTCAATATTAGATTCAATCTATTCTATAAAATTGAATAGCAGCAGAATAACAATGTTCATATTCTGTTATTGCGAAACCTTCTTTTGAATCTTTCATCTCTTGCAATTTGCTATTTGAATAAGCATTTGCATTTTTTGGTGCGACCTTTTTAAGTAAAGTTTCATCAATATGATCGAATTTAAAAGATACAATTCTAGGATCTTCAATTGAGACTCCTTTTAATTGCTCACCATTTAAAGATGTAATTTTTCCTTCAAGATCCACAAATACGTTTTCCATTACTAATAAGAATATGAACGATTTTATAAATATGACGGAATAGAAAGTTTTTTTTCAATCTAAATAACTATATAAAATCCTTTATGGATGCAGCACATTCATGTGGGGCATTGCGGCAGATAAGATGATGGGCATTTACCAGTCTTGGTCTTATATTTTTCATATCCCTTATTATTTTATAAATCCTTGAGTTCTTTGCTAATAAGTCCTGCTTTCCCTGCACCAGCAATGTGGGCACAGCTATTTCCTCAAGCCTGAGCCTGTATCTGAAAAGCTCTTTGATTGCTTTTGAATAAACATGCAGGTGTGTGCCTTTTATATCTGCTATAAGAGAAAATAATGTTTGTTTTTTTCTTGGGTCTGCATAATCCTGAAAATGCAGCCTTTTTCGCATGCTTATAGGTTTAATCAACAGATAAGCCATATTGTTTATTGCATTGCTAATGCTGCTCAGCCATAGGAATCTTCTGGAGAACAGGCTTATCAGGATAATCTTATCCACGCATTTCGGAAACATGCTTGTGAATTCCCTTGCGATAGAAGCGCCAAGACAGTTTCCTATAAGAATTACGCGGTTTAGTTTTTCATTATCAATTATAGTCTTGATATCTTTTGCATGCCTGCGGATTGTCATTGCTTCAAGCTTTCCTGAAGCAGAATTTCCATGCCCCCGGCAATTAGGCAAAATCATATTATACTGTGATAAGTCTTTGATAATAGCATGCCAGATAGTATGATTGCTTCCAGCTCCGTGGAGAAATACAAGATAAGGTTTTTGATTAAGATTTTTAGATACTGTATATGAAAGCTTTATGTTGTCATCAGTTAATACATGTTTTTGTTCCATTGATAATCATATTTAGTATTGGATATAAATAATTATCTTTTGTATATATTTTTTCTATGACCTATTTTTACAACAAGAACCTGTAAATAATTTTTATTTAAATCAATAATTAATCTATAATTCCCAACTCTAAATTTATAAGATTTTTCACCAACAAGCCTTTTAAGATATGCTTCAGGCCTTATTCTTAATTTTTCTAAAGCAAAAATAATTCTTTCTCTCTCTTTAGAATTTAATTTATCCAAAAATTTTTCAACTATTTTTGTGATGATTATTTCATACATTGAAGCACCTTATTGAAGATTATATTTCTTCTTTAGATCGCTAAGAGTAATAAATTCTCCTTTAGAAATTTGTTTTCTTGCTTCGATGATATCTTTTTTAGTCTCTTCAGATAATTCTTTAGTGTCTTCAATGGTATTCCATATTACTTCTTCATAAGTTTCTCTGGAAAAAAGCTTCATTTTGTTTAATTCATGCTGCAATTCCTGACTAATTTGGATTGTTGTTGATGCCATAGTAAACTATAATAGCCTATAGCATATAAATGTTTCGTTTTTAAACTGAATTAATTACAAAGAATTCATATATTGATAGGATAAAAATCTATTTGTAAACATCTTTACGATGATCAAAACAATTAATTATAATTTTATCTGTCTTTAATCCATATATAATTCTAAATGGAGGAATCCTAATACTTCTATGATTTTTAAATTCATATTTTAACGGTTTTCCTGATTCTGGAAGATGCGCTAATTTTTTTATATGTTTGATAATCTTAAGTCTTATAGATTCATCTTTTATTTTCTTAAACTCTTTCTTAAATTTCTCAGAAAAAATAATTTCCATTTTATGCCATCAATAAATCATCAATTTCTTCATCACTCATACTTGTATCTGCTTTAGTTACTCTTCCTTCTCTTATATCTTTTTCACTTCTTCTGATTGTGTCAATTAACATTATATCATTTCTTAAAGCTTCTTTTTTTATCTGTTTTAACAAAATATTTCCATCTTCATTAAATACAATAAATTTTGTTGATGGTTTGATACCAGCATCTTTCCTAATCTCTGAAGGAATTACCACTTGACCATTCTGAGACATTTTAGTTATTGCAACTTCCATTTGTATTACCTCCAACATATTTTAATATTAAAACGCATTGTATATATAAATGTTTCCTTTTTAAATTGAATTAATCCCTAAATATAAAGGAATAAAAGGTATTAGTGGGCTATATCATTAAAATATTTAAGAATTATCCTATAGCCCTCTTCTAAGTCTTTTCCGAATGCAATTATTCCTTCTTTATGTCCTCCAAGGACAGCAATCTTTATGTTTTTAAACTCTGTGTCATGATATAATCTTTGGATCTCAAATGCAAGTTCAGGTGTTCCGTATGAGGTATTCTTATCTGTTGTCGGCAGTTTGTGCAAATATTTTTTCCACATTTTCATATTGTGTATGTGAATCACTGCTCCAATGCTTTTATCGCACTCATATATTGCTGCATGAGTCATGCTTTCTGAGGATGCTTTTATTGTTCCTGAACAGAATAATTTGTTTTTGTGAATATCATATTTATCAACAAGACCATAATGCGTTTCATCCAACCGCCTGTAGTTGCCTGTTGTTGATCCTGTAATGATAATCTTTTTCTTGTCTTTTATGCTTATATTGCCATACCCGATTTTGTTGGGATAAGCTCCGATTAATCTTAAATCATAAAGTTTCTGGCGATAAGAATTGATTTTTTTGATTTTTTCTTTTGGGATTGGCCTGCTTTTATTGAAATGGCATTCATATTTTATGTATCCTTCTTCAGTCACTCTTTTAAGATTGATCTCATCAATTATTTTTGTAAGGTCTTTGATATTTTTTATGCTGAAGTCAGGTTTTTGATAATTTGCTGCAGCAATTCTTGCCATGCTTCCTCTCTTTATTAAGACTGTTGTCAATCCCACAAAATTTGCGCCTTCAATATCTGCTATAGTATTGTCTCCAACCATGATGGAATTCTGGGGAGTTGTCCCAAGCTTGTTCAATGTCAGCAGAAACATTATGGAATGGGGCTTTTCACTGCCTGCTTCTTCAGAAGTGACTAAAACATCAACATACCTGCTTATGCGCAATTTTTCCAGTTTTCTTAATTGAATCTTTGTGGTCAGGTCAGATACTATGGCAGTTTTAATTTGATTGTCCTTGCAGTATTTTAATACATCAAGCGCGCCTTTTCGCAATTCCATATTATTCAGTAAAGTGTTCCAATAAGCATCATATAATTTCAGGATTATTGAGGGTTCAACAGTATTGTGAGTCTTTTCTATTAATCTTTGGAAGTATAAAATTCTATTATGAGCTGAGGCAGTTCCTGCAAGTTCGCGATGGATTTCTGTTCGTGAAAGCTTGAACAATCTCAGGAAATCAGAATAACTAAGTTTCATGTGTTTTTGCAGTTCAGTGTAGACTGCCTTGATTGCAATCTTATGAGCTTTGTCATAATCATACAAGGTGTTATCTAAGTCGAATAGGATTGATTTTATTAGCATGGGTTATTTTTTGGGGGTTGGAGTATAAAAAGTTTGCGAATTATATGATTACTATGAAAAAGTTAAATCAATAGTCTGATAGAGTATCTATATCCAATACTTTTTAAATACTAGGGGTTTTATATGATTACATTTAGATAATATCGTATAATAAAGTATTTCATATTTTATAAACAATTAAAATGCTAAAAATAACACCATATATCCCAATACTTGTACCAGTTGTTATAATCGGTGGATTATTTTATCCTTTATTTGGATACTTTCTGCTGATTGATATGATTGCCTTAATGTTAATCAGTCCTTTTAAGGGCAGGTTTTTCTGTGGTAATCTTTGCTCAAGGGGTCTATTCAATGATTTTATATTAAGCAAAATTTCAAGAAAAATAAAAATTCCAGTATTATTTAAAAATATGGCATTTAGAATAATTATTCTTATTTTAATGATGTCATTTATGGGATATAGAGTAATTCAATCACAGGGAATAGTGTATAAGCTTGGAGCAATCCTAGTCTCAATGTATATCATGCAAACTTTAGTAATTTCAATAATTGCTGTAACTGTAAGTCCTAGAGCCTGGTGTCATTTTTGTCCTGCTGGCACAATACAAAGATTTTTTGATCGTAAAAAACATATCTTAAAAGCGCATAAAGATAAATGCATTAATTGTGGCATTTGTAATAAAGTATGCCCAATGCAGCTTCCAGTAAATGAGATTATCAATCATCCTGATTGTATTAAATGTGGCAGATGTATTGATTCATGTCCAAAAAAAGTACTGTATTTTAAGATCTAATCCCATTACAATAAAAAGAGTAAAAAATAAAGCGAAAATCCTAAGTCTTGGTAAGCGAAGCTTACTAAGAAGTTAGAGAGCTTTGCTCTCCAAC
>JAGLGH010000342.1 GCA_023144115.1 Nanobdellota archaeon
CAGGCAGCTTTAGATCAAGAAAGAACCAACTCTGGCAGATTGTTTTTTCAAAAAGAGGGGTCAAAGACGGCTATCAAAGTGTGCGTTGATTAGTGCCTTAAGATTGATTAAGTTGATTTATGATTCTTAATATTGTATGCTCTTGTATGAGGAAAAGAGATCAAATAACATAGGATGTCCAAATTTCTGAGAATAATGTTGATACAAGACAGCTATTTGGGATTAAACCCTTTTAAGGTCCACTATATGAACTTTGATTAAAATCTAATCCACCATGATTTGCAGCCAAATAAGTGTGGCATGGTCTTTCAAAAAGATATAATTTATGTTTACCTAGAACTATTTCTCCGTGTTTCACTTTAAGAGCTTTGTCATTTATATCACCAATTCTGCTGCTGAATGGAATATGAAATCCTGTATAATATACTTTTCCTTCTTTACTTCCACATGAGACACATCCTGTAAACTCTGGTTGTTGAACTTCAATCAAATTTTCGTTCTCTTTAATTTTTTTTATTAATCCTTCGTCAAAGCTTATATTACTTTGACACAATTTCATTGATGTACATTCAGTATATAAAAAATTGTAATCCTTTCCATAGAATTCAATCATTCCAACATCAGGTTCTACTTTTTCTACTAAACACCTTATATGAATAGGGCAATATTTAATCCCAAAGTCTTTTAGAAATATTTCTGAATTCTCTTTGATTTGTTTATCTCTTTCTTTAATGGAATAAATAATCTCTTTCATAAATGATCCTGTACCTGCTCGAAATCTTGGGTCTCTAATAAGTGTAAATAGATCAGAATTTTCTGGCATAAATAAAGAGAATCAAAAGGAGTATATAAATTTATCTCCTGGTGGGGAAAGTTAGAAAATATTGAGAAATAAAGCGAAAATCCTAGATTTGCTATCTCAATCGCAGCAAGTTGCGAGGTATTATACTCAAGTTGTAATAAAAAGATAAAAAAGGTTTATAATAATACAGCTTCTAAATTAGCAAGTAAGTTAGATGTAAATCCTTGTGCATCCAAGATTTCTCTAACTTTGAGTTTTGACATGTAATCGCCTACTGCATTTTCTATTGCTTCAGTTGTAGGTTTCTCATCACCTAATCTCTCTTGTAAATATCCCATAAAAAGAGGCGTACCATCTGCTAACGAAACAACTTCACTCAATGCTATTGTAGCATAAGATGTTCGTAGAACATTTTCTAATGTAGAATTTATCTCTTGAGCTCTTGTTTTATCTGGTTCAAGTCTCTGAACTCCCCTACTTAATCTATCACATACATCATCCAGTAAAGCCACATACATATCAACTTGTGTTTCTATGTTGTCTGGACTATCTCTAAATTGTGCTTGATATTCTGGTGTTTCGGCAGTTGATAGAGAACCCTGAATACTATTTGTGATTAAAGTTTCGTATTTCTTATCATTCATTGTAATTTCAGCAGGAATACATTTGCATGCTTGTTCATAATTGAGTTGTAATTCAGTCATTTTGATGCCTCCATAGATTAATTCTGAATAGGTAAATAACATATCCTTTATAAATCTTTTGGGTTTGTTACCCTTGTGCAGGAGTACTCGCATTTGTTGCATTTCCTTTGATACATTTGTTTAATTGCCCTATGGACTTTAAGGCAGCGTTCTCGTTACTTTGCGGATGCAATCCTACCTTCTTTTGTAGGGTCGAGAAACTAATAGGATTGCCTGATGTTAAACATAAGTATTTGACTTTAGTGCTATCAATAATGGGCGATGTTTATCTTTTTTTCGTAAACTGCTCTACAAAGGCATCCATCCATTTGTTCAGCTATTTTCCTTACTTTTCTAAAATAGGGATTATGATATATTTCAAAAAGATCTTTAACTTTGCCATCTTCATCTATAACACAGTCTTCTTCTTTTGGAGGAATAACAATTCCTGGGCTCATTCTATTTCCTATCAATATAAGATCAAGAGCCTGTCTCTTTTGACAGTATTTTCCTCCGCTGACAAACAAGTTTTTGAGGTTTTGTGTTTGTTTTGCTGTTAATAATAAATGCATTTTATTTTCTGCTTTTCCTGATAAGATAACTGGTTCTAGATAACAATGAATGTTTAAATCATTTATATTAGGGATAATATTATCAATTACATCTTCATAATTTTCTCCAGATACCATTGTTTCCACACCAATCCTTTCTTGAGGCAAATATTGTACTAATTTTTTCAGGGCTAAAGGAACTGATTTTCCATTTATTCTTGAATAAGGATATTCTTTTTCACTTACTCCTGTCATTTCAGCAGCTTTTTTAGGATCAGAATTCCAATATTTCACATAAAGACTCACATTTAAATCCCTTAGTTTATTTAATAATTCATCTGAACTAATTCCCAGAGATTTATTACATAATCTATTATTCCAAAATAATGAACCATTGGTAAAAACAACAGGTTCGATTCCCAGTGAATGACTATACTCTAAAACATTTAAAAATTCTTTATGCAAAAGAGATTCTCCTAAACCTGGCCAATAAGAGGATTTTACTCCTAGAGATTTAGCCTGATTTAGTATTTCTTTTAGTTGTCCTGAACTCAAATTTCCTTGAGAAATTCCTTCTGTACAGCAATAATCTGGACATTTAAAATTGCATGTCTTAGGACCATACATGGCTGTTAAACGATAAACAGATCTATTTTTTAAACTAGGTGGAAAGTTTAAATTATTCTCTAAACAATAATCTATCTTTCTGTTGGTTTCTAAGATTGCTCTTTTTTCATCGGAAGTTGGCACTAAGATTGGAAATAATCTTTTTTTAAGTTTTACTTGTGTTTTCATTTTGTCCCCTGTATTATTTGTTATTATGCAATGGCATCATCATGAGTCCTTATTTTTATTTGAATGTTTTTGAGCAAAAATGCATCAAAACGAAATATTTATAAAGTTATTTTAAATTATAGCTATTATGGCTGGGCTAAAATTAGATTTAAAGGATAATAGGATAATAAAACAATTAGATATAAATTCAAGACAAAGCAATAATCAAATTGCTAAAAAGGTTGGGTTAAGCAAAGATGCAGTAAGATATAGAATTGAAAAATTAGAAAAACAAGGATTGATTAAGGGATATTATTCTGTTTTGAACATTTCAAAATTAGGTTATCTTACTTATAAGTTGATGTTAAACTTTCAGGATAGTGATGTTAGAGTAAAAAAAGAGATTATAGAATATTTAACGCAGGATAAAAATACTGGGTGGGTGGTTAGTTGTGATGGGCATTATAACCTAATTGTTATTTCCTGGGTAGAAAATCCATTTGTTTTTGAGGAATTTCTAAATAAATTCTTAGAGAAATATTCTAAATATGTTTCAGAAAGAGATCTCATGTTAATAACAGAAAATCATGCATCAGGAAGGGCTTATTTATTTGATGAAAAATATGATAATTCTCCGGATATATACTATAAAAAAATCTCAAGTATTCCTATAGACAAGATTGATATTAAAATAATAAATCTACTTGTAAATAATGCAAAAATGCCTCTATATGAAATTTCTAATAAATTAAAACTGACTCCTGGGGCAGTTTCATATAGAATCAGACAATTACAAAAAAAAGAGATTATTCAAGCATTTCGACCTATAATCAATATAACTTTATTAGATTATGAGTATTATAATATTTTATTTAGGTTAAAGAAATTTAGTCGAATAAAAGAGATATTCACTTTTTTTAAACAACATCCAAATATAATATATTTTGTAAAATATTTAGGAAAATATGATCTAGGAATCGATTTAGAAGTTAAAAATGCAAAGGAATTAAGAACTATCTTGGAAGAAGTAAAAACAAAGTTTAGTGAGGAAATTGAAAGTTCTATTTCTCTTTTGATATATAATCAACATAAATTATCTTATTATCCTGGATGATTTATCTGAATTGAGGTTCATTTCTCTTTTAAAGGAAATAGATTTATTGAGATTTCTTCAAATACAGGAATAATTTCATAGTTATCAATTATAGAAAATTTACTTCTTAACTTAATAATAAAATTTTGAAGTAGTTCATTATCTTCCATCCTAATATGGATGAATATATTCCACACACCAAATAATCTTAAAGTCTGAGTAATCTTATTTTCCATGCCTAAATATGATATTAATCTTTTTTCTTCTTTTTTTGAGTAATCCCTGAATGAAAACAGGATTATAAACGGTTTTTGCTCTGGGCATCTCAGAAACATCCTGTACCCCAGAATAATCCTCTTTTTTTCCAGTGATTTAATCCGGTTTATTATTGTTTTATAGGATACATTTACATTCCTGGATA
>JAGLGH010000343.1 GCA_023144115.1 Nanobdellota archaeon
GGCTATTGCTAAACTTCAGATCAAGGGTTTAGCAAAAAGGATGGATAAAGCTCAGGGGATTCAGATCAGCATCTCAAGCGGAGCTTTAAAAAAGATTGCTGAACTTGGATATAGTCCTGAATACGGAGCAAGATTTTTACAAAGAACAATACAGGAGCGCGTAGAAAATCTTATCGCTACAAACTTCTTAAAAGGAAAAATTAAGAGAGGGGATATTTTTGAGATCAAGGAGGAAGATATATAAATTTAGTATTTAGTATTAAGTATTAAGCTTGATACTTGATACTTGATACTTAATACTTAATACTAGCTTATGCTTAAATTAAAAAAAGAAAGCGAAGGAGTTTTTGAGCTTGTGCTAAATATACTTATGCCGATTTGGTTGCCAATAAAGGCTATCTCTATGATGATCAAGGAAATAAGAGAGGAAAGAAAAAAGAGAAGAGAGATGGAAGAGAAGTAATTTATATTTTTGTTCCGCTTCAATAGATTTATTTGTTAGCGGGAATTTTGTTAGAGAGAGATTATTTTATAGCATTATTAAAATCTTTAATTGTAAAACTACTTATTATCAAAATAACATAGAATCTTCAATACTAATTAACTTATATTTTAATGGGGTATGAAAGACAAATACGATGTAATCATTATTGGCGCTGGTCCGGCAGGGTTGAGTTGCGCGAAGGTTTTGGCTGAAGGAGGTAAATCTGTTTTAGTTCTAGAAAAGAATAACAAGATTGGACTTAAAGTATGTGCTGGCGGACTAGCAGTAAGAGCAGAAGAAGAGAATTCTCAATTTTTAAAAAATACTGATAGTGCTTTTTGTTCAATAAATTTTTATTTTTCTAAAACTTGCAGAAAATTAACTAAAAATAGTCCTATTATAGCTACTATCAGTCGTGAAAAGTTGGGAGAGATAATATTGGAAGAAGTATCTAAAAATGGAGCAGAAGTAAAAACAGGAATAGAAGTGAAGGAAATTAGTAAAAACTCAATAACTATCAATGAGCAAAGGGTAAAGTTTGATTATTTAATTGGGGCCGATGGAAGTAATTCAATGGTAAGAAGATCCCTAGGTATCAAGACCAGAAAAATGATTACTACTTTGCAATATGTTATTCCTCAAAAAAATCAGAAATTTAGAGAAATGGAATATTTTTTTGATTCAAAGACAATAAACAATTATTTCTGGATCTTTCCTCATAAAGACTATACAATAGTTGGAGGTTGCTATTGTTCAAAAACTGCTCTCAAAAAATCTTTTAATTTCAAAAATATTTTTGAAAAATGGTTAAAAGATCATCAAATAGAAACAGATGGACTTAAGCTAGAAAGTTTTCCAATTAATTTTGATTATCAAGGGTATTGGTTCGGTAATAAATTTTTAATTGGTGATGCAGGAGGACTTGCTTCTGGACTAACAGGAGAAGGAATTCATTTTGCAATGGTCTCTGGCGCGGAAGTAGCTAAAAAAGTTATTGATTCGCAATATAATTGTCCTGAGATATCTAAAATTTTAAAAATAAAAAGAAAACACGAATATCTTCATAGAAAAGTTAATCTTTTAAATGATATTTTTCCTAATTTTGGGTTTAAAATAATATCTTTTTCTCTGAAGTATAAATGGTTTAAAAAATATTTATTAAATTTTTTATTTAGTTTTAAGTAATTTAACATTAACAAAAACTATGGGTAGAAAAAAACTATTAAAGTTACAAAGAAAAGAAGAGAGGGATCAAGAAGTGTTTGATAAGAAGACAAAAAATAAAAAAATAGTAATTAGCATTATTTTTCTGGTAGCGTTTGTTTTCGCAGGGTATCAAGTTAATATTGCTATAAAAAATAATAAGGATAAGCGAGAATACCCTGTAATATCTGAGATTAACGAAATAAACAAAGTTGCTGTGATCGAAACGAGCAAAGGTAATATAAAATTGGAACTATATGTGAATGATGCACCAAAAACAGTAGATAACTTTATAAAATTGGCGA
>JAGLGH010000344.1 GCA_023144115.1 Nanobdellota archaeon
TATGAATCAAGAGCAAAGGAGATTCTTGACCAAATTGAACCTACTGAAAGTGTCACTAATCTTGGCAGTGCAATACTTGCTGCGGAGATGCTTATAAATAGTTCAAAAGGCAGGGTTGTTGTTATATCTGATTTTATCAATACTCATGGTCCGAATCCTCTTGAGGCAAAAAGGGTATTGGTATCAAAAGGAATAGATGTCCAGTTTATTGATGTCTCAGGGGATGCAAAAAATGTAGGGATTATAAATATAGAATTTGATAGTGACCAGTCTAAGGCATATGTTAAAAATTATAATGATAAGGAAGCATCTGTAACCATAAATCTGATAAAGGATGGCGAGTCAATGGATAAGATGAAATTGGAAATAGCACCTCATTCTGTGGAAACTGCTTTGTTCAGCACTCTGCCTGGCAAGAGCATGATTGAGATTGATAATAATGATGACTTTTCTGTTGATAACAGGGGATATATATCATCTCCTATGAAAGAGAAGATAAACGTGCTTCTTATCACAAACCAGAGAAACAGCAATCTTGAGCTTGCTCTGAGATCATCTCCTAAGATTGCGCTTGCGATTGAAGAACCGCCAAGGTTAGGGTCTTTAGACTATGATGTCATAATATTCTCAAATTTCAATGCAAATATACTGCTGCCAAGCACTCCTCGTGATGTGGAGAGGTTTGTCAGGAATGGAGCTAATGTGATAATCATGAGTCAGCCTGACATCAAGTCACTGAATTGGTTTGCCCTTATGCCTCTTAATCTTAGTAATTATCTGAACGAGTCAACAATAAATGTAGATGTCATGAACAAGTTCACCAAGTATCTGCAACAGGGGGAAGCAGGTAAATACCTAACAAGTAATTATTTCAATAGCACTCCATTTAATAAAAGCGTTGTCATGGCGACAGCAGATGATGGCAGTCCTCTTATAGCAATCAAGAGCCTAGATAAAGGCATGTCAGTATATTATGGCATAGAAGAAGAGAGAGATTTCATAATTTCACCGGATTATCCAGTATTTTGGAATAATCTTGTTGATTTCCTGGTCGGCAGGGGAGATATAACTGATTATAATATGAAGTTTACTGATTTTTATTCAATCAATCTCACAAAGCAGGGTATTTATAATATTAAGGGTAAGGATGTTTCTCTGAACCTTTTGGATCAGGGAGAATCTGATGTGGGTGAATCAGGAATCGATAATATAGCTATCCTCAAGAGGGATAAGGAAGATTTTGAGGTTACAGAAGCTGAGCAGAAAATGCCGTATAGCTTTGAAAAATCTCTTGTGATTCTGGTATTGCTGCTTTTTGCTGCAGAAATCTTTATAGTAAAGTCAAGAGGTGACATATAAGTGATAGATATGCCTTTTATTATTCCCTATAGGTTTGAGGATCTTATCTACCTTTGGATGATCCCTGTTGTTATCATAATCCTAATTTATATCATCAGGAAAGACTTTGTGAAATTTAAGAGTGATCAGGAAAAAAAGGCTTTTAAGCGAGAGAAGAAATGGGATAAAATATTTATGATAGTGATGAGGTCATGCGCTGTGGCACTTCTTCTTGTTGCGCTTTCTTCGCCTTTTATAACTGATGAGAGGGAAGTGAGAGGTGATCCTCATGTCACAATCATGGTTGATAATTCAAGTTCATTTTCCATATTTAAGCAAAGTGATGTGAACCAGTTAATCAAAAACCTGGAGAAATATATGCCTGTCAAGGTAAGGCATATTGGAAGCAGTGATAATTCCAATATAGGAGATGAAATCATCAATAATATTCAGGGAAACGGTGAAAGTGTTTTGCTTATAACAGATGGCTGGATTACAGATGGCTCGACTTTAGATAATGCGTTTACAAATGCGGCAATATCAGAGACAACTATCAATACTGTCAATCTTGAGCCTGATGAAAGCGATCTTATTGTCAAGGTAGGTGGACCTTCGCAGAATATTATTGGTCTTTCAAATACTTTTACAGTAAGTGTTGTAAATGTTGGCGCTGAGAAAGTATACAACCTTAAGGTTATACTTGACAATGAGACTGTTATAGATAAGATGGGTATTCTCGGTTCGCATATTGAACAATTCGAGAGAGTTCTTCCGCAGGGATATCATACTATAAGGGCTTTTATTGAAGGTGTTGATGACCATTTCATTCAGAATAATGCTTATCTCAAGACAGTGCAGATTCTTCCTAAGCCTAAAGTGCTTCTTGTTTCAGAAGCAGAATCTCCACTTAAAGAAATACTTGAACAGAATTATAATCTTGATACGCTTAATTACATCCCTAATGACCTCTCAGCATATTATGCAATCATGCTCAATGATTTGCCAATCGCTAAAATAAATCCCAAATTCGATACTCTTAATGATTATGTCATAGAGGGGGATGGTCTTATTGTCATAGGCGGCAAAAATTCCTATGATCTAGGTGATTATAAGGGCACTTTGTTTGAGACTCTTCTTCCTGTAAGAATTGGCAGTGGAGTCAAGTCCGGAGCATCTGGAGTGAATGTAGTGATTGTGATAGATGCTTCATATTCATTCAAAGGAGATGCTATTGATTATGCAAAGGCTCTTGCTGTTGATATCTTATATAATGCAAGGCTTCAGGATTCAGTAGGGGTGATTGCTTTCAGGAGCGGGGGAGGAGCAGGTGAGCGGACAAAAACAGTAGTCAATCTCACCCCAATGGCAGACTGGCCACTTGATTTTGAGGATGCTGTTGTATCGCATATTGGCAGGATTGTCGGTGGAGGAGGGACAGATATCTATGCTGGTCTGAAAAGAGCAGAAGTGATTCTTAAAGGTAAGGAAAACATTAATCTTATAATAATATCTGATGGCCAGCAGGTGCTCAATAAGGTGAATACAATAAGAAAAGCAACTGCGCTTGCAGAAAAAGGCTATAAGATATTTACTGTGGGCTATTCGAATTCAGGGCTTGATGGAGTTGATCAGTTATTTATGCAGGAAATAGCAGAAGCAGGAGATGGCATCTATACTGGTCTTGACCAGCCGCTGCCTATGGAGTTTATATTTGAAGGGGGCATGGAAGGTAAGGAAGAGCTTGAACAAAAAGAGGATATGGTCGGCGAGCCTTTGATTATAACAAATCCTAATCATTGGATCACAAAGGGTCTTGGGCTTGATGATGCAGCAGTATC
>JAGLGH010000345.1 GCA_023144115.1 Nanobdellota archaeon
TCTAAAATTAATGGGATGGTTGCTTTGCTTTTGGGCAATGAGGAAGTTAAGACACTGAAAGGTCAAAGTCTGGATGATATTTTAGTCCACATAAATGGAGAAATTACAGATACGCATCGTTCTGTTGAAACTGTTGAAAGAAAAGAACAATATAGGGAAAGAGTTTATTGTAGAGACAGGAGCCATTATGAATATAAAACTAAAACAAGAACTATAAAAAAAAATGTTACAACATCACATACTGCTATAAGACAACTTGATCTAACAAGAACTAAAACCTTATACGAATTGGAAAATGAGATAGTAAAGGATGCTTATGGCGTTGATATGAATAAACAAGAATTTCCGCATAGGGTTAATCTTTTGAGAACATATGTGAATCTGATCTTGGAAAAAGAAGGAAAACAAAGACTGCCCCTTATAATGGGCTTTGATGAGGTTAAAGAATATGAAACAATCACTAAGAGTAGCAGAGGTTAATGTTACTAACTCTGAATTGCCTGAAATAATTGAGTCTGCTGTTAAAAGAATGGATGAAATTAGACAAAGGTCTATCTCAGCTTCAGGTGAATATGGTGAAAAACCTTTTGATTCAGAAGAATATGGGCATCTTACTTATAGATTAGCTGGATATTTAAGTTCAATGGTATCCAAAGAAGAGTTAGCTGGAGTATCTGATATTTTTGAGAATAAGCAAATCTTTGTACGATATGATCCTCACTTTAATATTTTTCCGATGTTATGGGGGCCAGAGAATGATGAACTTGTTGACAGGCTCTCAAGGATTAAAAAAAAAGTAAAACTTGAGGGGATTGCGTGCAGAGAATATAATTCACTTCAGCCCAAATTTGATTCTTTTTTAGACCAACTAAAAGATTTGAAAGAAAAAGAGAAATACCAACAAGAGATTTCTATTGTCAATGATACTCTATCTTCATTATCACAAAAATTGGCAAGAGCCAGAAGCACAGATGTAGATTATCATATCCTTCAGGCAATTGTTTATTTAAGCAATGAAAGTCCATCTGCTTATAGGGGTGGTATCCCTTTTTCAGAATTAACCCTTGATGAACAGAGCAGTCTGGCTGAAGAGGCTTTTGAATGTAAAATTCCTGATGAAGTAAGACCTAAGATGACTAAAGATAATAGGCATGGCCTGATAATCACTAAAGGGGGAGGGAAAAAACCTGAACACCATATAGATTGTTTTTTTAATCCTTTTTTTACTGTGGAACAAAACCTAGTCCAACGTACAGGTGGGGTAGATTGGAAATCAACAGAAGAAAAAGAGAAATTTGAAATAGCTTGTAATGAATATTTTAAAAGAAATTGGGATCCATTCTTAAAGTATAAAGTTAAAGATTCTATATTAATTGAAAGGATGATGCCGAGACCAAGTGTATTTATTTTAGGAAAACCTAAAAAAAATAAATCAACAACTTTTGAATTAAAGGGTATATATTCTTCAAATTATAACTATTTAAGAGAACAATTTTTTAGATTATTCAGGATAGAAGTGAATCCATCTGAGATCTGGAGAGAGAGAGAATTTAAAGAGGTTTTTGCAAAAGAGGAAAAGATAAGAGTACAGCAGGTAGAAAAACTTGGAAAAGATCTTGAAAAATGTGTGCGAGAAGGAAAAGACTTTGGAAGTCTTACTCTACCATTGAATCCTCTAAAATCTCTAAACCTGAGAGAGAAGGAGTTGAGAGAGAATTATTTTAATGAATTAATAAAAACTGTTGAAGCCTATATGGTTCAGGCAGTAAATCAGACCTGCAGATTTGCTCAAGCATTAGGATATGCTTCTATTGAAGCATGTTTTCCAGTTGAATATCAAAATTTATTCAGGAAGTCTAATTTTAATGCAGTAGGGCTTAAAAGAAAAAATGTTTCTGGCAGAAGCAGAATTATTTATCACAGGTCCTTGACTGATCCTCATTTATATGCAGTAGACCTAGATGGATTGCAGCCACCTGAATTAGAAGAGAATGGTCTGCCTAACCTAAATAAGTTGGCAGAATATCACAAAAGTTCATCACTTGCAGAATTGACCAATTATATTCAATTTGCATATAAAGATATTAGTCCAACATTGACTTCTCTGTTATCTGGAGATGAGATGCCACATTTAGATAAAGAACCTACCGAGAAATTCAATCGTACTCTTATTGCTGTGAATTTGATGTTTGGGGAATTTATGTGAGGATGGATAAAAGAACTGTTACAATAAATGGAACTAATTCTGATTTAGTTTTTACTATTCAAAATTGTATGAATGAGATGGAAGCAATTAGACATAAAAGAATCAGAGAATCATCAAATTATGCTTCATTAAAAGGAGATGAAGAGTATAAATTTTTAACTTATAGGGTTGCAAGTTCTTTAGTTTGTTTATTAGGTGAAGATAAGTTGTTAAAAGTTGCTGAAGTGTTTGATAAGCAGCCAGTTATGAGAAAATATGATCCTTTAGCAAGTTGTTTTGAGATCTTGTGGCCAGAAGATACAGG
>JAGLGH010000346.1 GCA_023144115.1 Nanobdellota archaeon
ATCTAACATCGGAATTATGCGAAGTTGCGAAGCGGAGGAAAATTTCAAAGTAATTTTTTGGACTAACTTATATCAAAGGAGCAAATCGATATATTAAGAACAACAATCAAGGCGAGAAAACTTTATAATAAATAACAGATTATTAGTATATTATATGGATTCAAGAAGCTATGGACTAAAATCATTGCGAATTTTTTTTAGTTATACTACTGTCAATAAAAAAATTGTTGGAAAATTGAAGAATCAATTAGAAGAAATTGGTTTTGAGGTTTTTCTAGCGCATGAGGATATTGATCCCTGTGTAGAGTGGCAGGATGAAATTATTAAAAACCTTCAGCGATGTGATATATTTATACCATTACTTACTAATGATTTTATGCAATCTCAATGGACTAATCAAGAAATTGGTATTGCAATTGCAAATGATAAGTTTATTATACCTCTTCAAGTTGCAATAATTCCTCCCGGATTTTTAGGAAAGATTCAATCTCTTAGAATAAATCCGAATGAATCTGGATCAGGACATGCTGATCAAATAGTAAATATAATAAAGAATAAATCTAATTTTGGCAAAGATATGAAACATTTTGTAATGAATCAACTTGAAGAGAGTGGAAGCTTTGAAGAAGCTAAAGCAAGATCAGAATTATTAGAAGAATTTGAATCATTTGATAAAGAAGAAATTAATAGAATTGCAGATATGACTATTAAATCAAGGTGTATTCATGATTCATTTGGTGCTAAAAGAGTATTAAATAGGTTCTTTAAAAAATATGAAACAGATTTAGAACAAGAAAAATATGATAAAGTTATGAAATCTATTTCTTGAAAGTTTATCGCCATTCTCCTTTTAGCCCAGAAAATTATTGAGTTTAACATATAGAACTATGCGAAGTTGGCAGATACTGCCGATTTGGACGGAGCGAAGCGTTTGTCTGTTGTTAGACGCTGTGCGACGCATTAGTATAACATAGAATACTTAAATAATTTTAATAGATAATATCTTTTAAATTTTTAAATTTAACTTTATTGTCATACCAATGATAATATAATATATCTATTCCCAACTTTAATAATTTATTTTCAACTAATGTGTTTAATTTTTCAGGTAATACAACAACTAATTTTATTATATTACTTATTGGAATACTATAAATAATAACTTGTCCAATTGCAGAATATATATCTTGGGTTGTGCATGAGGTTTTTATTTCAAAAAGTGTTTTAATTTCATTTTCATTGTGGATAAACAAATCGATATTTCGATTATTAGCAACATTAAAATTATTCACTCTAAGTTCTTTAGCTAAAGCATTAACTACAACACCATGAATTCTATTTTGAGTAAATTCTTTTGTATTATTACCCTGTGATTCTCCAGAAGATTGTTCAGTATAGCTAAAATCATTAAAATTAAAATCCGGTTGCTGATGATTAATATTTTTTTTAAATCTTTTTATTTCATAAATAAAATTAGCAACTTGGTTTGGGAAATATTTTGAATTTAATTCTCCAATTAAAATAAAGTTTGTTTCTTTATCGTAATCTAATGCAGTAATAAATTCACCCCGGTAATTATCAATAAATGCTTGTTTACCAACTCCTTTTTTACCTCCTCCAATTCTACCCCTATGTAATATAAATATATTTCCTTCTAAATCTTTACCAAAAGCACCGGCAATAGCCCTATCAATATTTTCATGTGGAAAATTAATTTCACCAACAAGAGAGTTATTTTTACCTTCAATTGGCTTTCCAATTCCAAATCCATTCCATAATCGAGTATCAAGTTTCTGTTTAGATAACCATAAATTAAATTCTTTTGAATAACTAACATTATCTTCAAAGCTTCCGCCAGGATAACCAACCCAACATTTTATTTTTTGATTAAAACATTTATTAATATTATCAATAAACATTCGATATAAATACCTAATTTCTTTTTCGTCTGTAACTATTGAAATCATAATCTACATCTCTATTTTTAATAGTATCTATATCGTGTTTCGCTTAACGTTTCGCTGTCATAAGATGGGCAGAACGCATCTCTCTCTTTTCCTTATTTCTTAACCCCGTCTCCCTCTTGCCGCCGTAGCACTGGGCGTGTGGAGTTGAATATCATTCTGCTGAACTCTTAAGTAATTCAACGCCTTTTGGAGTTCATTGTCAACTGGTTGTGTGATTTCTGGGTCTTTGTCAAAGTGATATGAAACCCACCAAGCATCACCATGTTTAATACTTGTGTAGAAATAGCAAGCATCTGATGATTCAACGTATTTTATGAATGGTAATAACTCAACTGGCTTCATTTGATTTGTATGAGTCAAGTAAAGTTTTTTCTTCTCAAGGGGAATTATTGACTTTACTGATTTTTCACGTAAAGGAGATTTTGCTCCTACTAATACTTTTCCTGTAAGTGTAAAAATATCTTCATCTAATTCCCCTTTCATTTGAGTAAATATCCTTGTGTCCTCAAAACCGTCTGCAATTAATTTTCTTAATTTGTTAAGATGCTGTTCCAACTTAATCACTCTTTGTTTGGTCTGTTCTTCACTTGTAATGCCTCCATGTCCTTTCCATCGATTCCTTAATTCAGCAACTTCATCGAGAATGTTTACAATGCCTTTACTGGTAAGCATATTCATGTAAGCTTCCGTTGGATTACCGTATAAGCTTTTACAAAAGTCTTTTTTTTCTTTGTCTGCTAAATATACCCTTGTTGCTTTAGCAAGTCTTGATGTTAATTTATTCCAACCTCCAAAAGTAGACCTTAAATACCATTCTTTAAATTTATCGTCTGTTTCAATCCATTTATGACACTCCTGTTTGTAAAACTCCTTATCCTGAACCAATGCACTAAGCATAAGCATTGAAAAGAATTCTGATAATGCCTCAAAGAAGTGAAAGAGATGTTCAAACTTTTTGTTATTATCTTTTGTAGCATAATAATGCCATAGGATTGAAGAAATTGGAAAGGGTAAAGTATCTATCCAATATTCGAGTTTTTCTTCTTGGTTGATGCTATTTAGGTCTTTATGAATCATCTTATAGCTTCTTGGTTGTCTCCAGAGCTTTCTTTTAAGTTCTTCAAGTCTTAAGCTAAATTGCTCTATCTTGCTGTCAAGCGCAATAAGTTCTGATTGTGTCTGTAGGTCAGGTAAATATAAAGTGCAATTTGAAAGCTGAGATATTGGAATTTGTAAAATTACGGAACCAACGCCCATAGATTCTCGAAGTTTCTTTCCAATCGGACTATTGAGATAGTTAGCAACAAAATCCGCAATTGCCTTTTCAGTATTCAAATGGATTTGGTAATATTTTTTCGGCTTTATTTTCATTGCAGACGGGTTTGTTACTACTGGACTGTTGCCTACCTTCGGTAAATAAATTGAGTTAGGAAGATTATTTACTTCATCAGATATGTCCGTTTTAAGGATATTTATTTTTAATGCAATCTCAGTTAAACTAATTGGCGGATAGCCGATTCTTTTAACCATTTCCTGCATTTCTTTTTCAGAAACTAATGCTTGTAGCGAGGTGAAACTGTCAAAGTCAACTAAAGTGCCAAGCTGAATTGCTTTACCTTCTCTACGATTTTTATAGTTGTCAAAAACGATTTTGTTAGTTCTTTTATCAGGCGTGATTTCTGCTACAAAAGTTTTATCTGTGTGTTTCTTTGAAAACACAACAAGATTAGAGGAAATAGAAGTTAGTGGTGCGAATGCACCAGATGGAATTGAGATGACTGCAACAAC
>JAGLGH010000347.1 GCA_023144115.1 Nanobdellota archaeon
GATGTTTAAAGATATTATTTCTAACATGAAAAAGCTGCATAAGGCAGGGCTTGTACATGCTGATCTCAGCGGGTTCAATATCCTGAACATGAACAAGAGACCAGTGTTCATAGATTTCTCGCAGGCAACTCCTACCAATAGCATGAGAAGTATGGAATATCTTAAAAGAGATATAAAAAATATCTGTGTGTTATTCAGGAAGAATGGAGTGGATGCTGATGAAGAGGAAGTGTTTAAGCAGATAGTTAAGCGGGGTTAATACATAAGTTTTAAATTTAATTATTTCTTATATATCCTTTTAATTACGTCAACAATAGGCGGCTCCCGAATATCTAAATCTTTGATTCTTTTGCCCATCCTTATACGCTTGATTATTTCATCAAGATATTCTTTATAGGTATTTACCTCGAGCCTTACAATATAATCTGATATAATCTTTTTTATCCTTACACCTTTGAGTTTCTTAAGTTTTTTTAAATTAATCTTTTCATAAAAGCTGATAGTGATGTATTTTTTCCTGCTTATTTTTAGTTTTTTAATTTTATCATCAAACACTATGTCTCCTTTGTTAATGATTATGACTTTATTGCATAAATTTTCAATGTCTTCAAGGTCATGGCTTGTAATAATAACTGTAACCCTCTGCTCTTTATTTATCTCTCTGATAAAATTCCTAATAGTGCCTTTTGCAATAATATCTAAGCCTATGGTTGGCTCATCAAGGAATATGATCTTTGGCTGATGCAGCATTGCCATCACAAACTCGCATCTCATTCTTTCACCTAAAGAAAGCTGCCTTGTAGGGCGTTTTATTATATCCTCAATATGAAGCATCTTTATGAATTTTTTTAATTGTTCCTGAAACGCATCTTCATTAATCTTATAAATCGCTTTTTGAAAATAAAATGCATCCAAGGGTGGCAAATCCCAAAATAATTGCGACTTCTGTCCAAATACTGCCCCAATATGACTTACATATTTTTTCCTATCTTTCCAGGGAGTAAATCCCATTATGTTTACATTTCCTGAATCAGGATATAAAATTCCAGAAAGAATCTTAAGCGCTGTTGATTTTCCTGCCCCATTTGGGCCCAAAAAACCGACAATATCTCCTTTTTTTACAGAGAAATCAATTCCTTTCAATGCTCTAAAAACTTTTTTCCTGCGCTTGAACAGCGATTTTACTGCTTCCAAAAAACCTTCTCCCCTTTCATAGGCAGTATATTCTTTTTTTAGTTGTTCTACTTTGATTATTGTCATAATTATCCACCTGCGCTTGCATATCTTCTTATTGTAGCAAACCAAATCTTTAATGATATAAAAATTAATAAGATTATAGAGACTGAAGCAAAGACCATATCAATTGAAAGCCTGCCAAGCAGCGCATTAGCAGGAAAGACGGCAATGATAAAAATAGGGATCAATGTTGTGAATAAAGTCCCAAACGCTTTTGGATAAATTGATTTGGGATACCTGCCTACCAGCTCAAAAATATCCATCACCTCATATATGCGAAATGTTCGTATAAAACGAAAAACAAAACTTGACGCTAAAAGTGCAATAATAAAGTAAAACCCAACACCAAGTATCATTAGCGCAATCATAAGTCCAATTCCCACTAATGTAATTCCATTGATATGGCTTAATGCATATGTTGTTATTAATAATCCACCAATAAACTTAGCTATATCTTCTGCATCAAAGGATTCACAAATAAACATTAGCAAAGTATTTCGCGGCTTTAGTAAGACTATATCAAATTCTCCCCTCATCAAAGTAACATTGCTGTTCCAGATTATGCCTGCAAATGAAAAAAAGCTAAATCCCTTTACAGTTAATAAAATTCCCTGGACAAGCAATACTTCATAAAATGTCCAGCCAGGAAATCCCTCGCTGTTAAAATAGATAATAAATATTAATAAAGGTCCAATTAATTCCAGAATAAACATTGCAATTAGAGATATAAAATATTCTCCCCTATAAGCCATTCTTCGGGCAATCTGAAGTTTTGCAGACTTAAACCAGAGCTTAAGAAATGACCTCATGCTCCAACCCCGCTAAATCTTCTAATTGCTTTTTTCCATACAAAACAAGCAAAAAGGATGAGGATAAAGCACCATAACAACTGGATCAATAATTGGAAATATACAGTATTCGTGAATCCAGATTCAAAACCTGTTGAATATTTTCCCAGGTACATATTTACAGGCACAAAAATAAGGTATTTGAAAGGAAGAAAAGAGAGTATTTTTTCAATTGTGGGTGGTAATAAGTTAAGAGGGAAAAACAATCCTGAAGCAAATTGTATAGCAAAGTCTAAAATCCATGCTAATGATCTTATGTTGATCAGCCAAAAAGCCATCATGCCTATCAAAAGATATATTACATATGAGCTTACAAATGCAATCCCTACAGAAATAAGAAAAAAGCCTATCTTCCCCATTACAAGATACTCCTTAAAAAATAAGATGAAGATAATCATTATAGGCAATATCTCTATTAGAATTGCAAAGAACCTTCTTGCAATCTTTTTCATAAATTCAAGCACAGGGAAATTAACTGGCTTGAGCAGATATATCAGAAAGTCCCCTTTTTTTATCTCTTTTTCCAAAGTCTTTTCTACATCATTAAAAATTGCTATAAAAACAAATGTTGAAATCATAAAATATGTGATAAGATTTGACAGAGTATATCCCTGTATTACATCTGCTTGATTTGCCCCATATACAGCAGACCAGATAAATACAAGAATAAAGAATCGCATAGGAACCACAAATACGCTAATCAGATATTCTGCCCTGTATGCTAAACTCTCTTTCCAGTAAGTTTTTAAGATATTTAACTTCATAATGTCTCTATTTAATATGAGCTTATTTAAATATTTATGCGACATAGTGTCAAAAAAGAAAGATTAATAAGACATAGATTGAACATAAGACTTTCAAAACATATATAAATAAATAAACAAAATAACTGATATATGTCTTTAGATAACTTTGAATTTAAAGTAAAATCATTATTTTATGGGATGGAATTTACGAATGGTATTCGTAGAGAATTAGTAGGGGCTTTAGCAATTATTTATTTTCTATCTTTAGGTCATAATTTGGTTGCAATTACTACTATGTTTGCAGTTTCAAGAATTTTAATGACTTTATTTGAATTTCCTTCAGGAGCTTTTGCAGATTATTATTCAAGAAAAAAATCCATATTGATTTCATTTGGACTAATGAGTATTGCTTTTTTGGGGATTTACTTTTTTCAAAATTTCTGGTTAATTGTAATCTTTTTCATATTGCATGATATTGCTTGGACTTTTCAATCTGGAACGACAACTGCATGGGTAATTGATACTTTAAAATATGGTGAACATTTGAAGAAACTTGCTTCTTTATTTGCTAGATTTTTCTTTTTTGAAAAAACAGGCGCAATAGTTGGAGGTATTATTGGAGTGGTAATTATTGCAATTAATTTTAAATTTATTTGGTTAGTAATCGCAATATTTAATTTTTTTACATTTTTAATTATTCTTAAGTATATGGAAGAAATAAATTTCAAACCTAAAAAATTAGATTCAAAAATACTTTTACAAACATTTATTCATGCAAAGGATTCAATTAAATTTTTACTTCATAAACATAATGGACAAATTAAAGGATTAGCAATTGCGATTTTTTTTGGAACCCTTGCTATTGATGGATTTTTTATTGAAATACCTTTGATTTTTAATCAAATTTTAGGATTATCTCCAGCATACATTGCAGGAATCTATTCTATTGTTGGATTCTTTGCTTTAATCGCCCCATTTATTGGAGAAAAATTAGTACATAAGTTTGATTCAAAAAAACCATTATTCTTTATATTCACAGGGATTTTTTTATTTATGGTGTGTTTTGCATTATCAAAAAATATTTTTCTAAGTATATCAATAATTGTTTTATTTAGTATTTTTGAAACAACATTTATCACAATTCATGATTCAGCAGTTCAACGTGCAATCCCATCAAAAAGCAGAGCAACTCTGGGATCTGCTATGAATGTTATTTGGGCAATTGCAAATTCATTATCTGTATTTTTAGTAGGTATAGGCATTAATTATTTAGGATTAATTAATACAACTATAATTAGTAGCATAATTGCCTTATTGACTGCTTTTGTCTATTTGTTCAGTTTAAAATATTAATGCCCACTCTTTTAGAATTCCTTAAGTAGACCTTAAGTAGAAATGTTATATTAGTTAAGTAATTCAAAAATTATTCTATCAGTGGGTTGTCTTGCAGACTCTTCAATATATTCTCCAGGCATAATCCCCTTTGAAAGACCTCTTGCTTAACTCTTTTTCAAACTCTTTTCTAGTCATTTCATTTACACTGAACTGGCTGTTTTTACAAGAATCAAGTTTGGCCTTATTTACTTTATATCCTCCAGGTTTCACTTCCCCGCACTGATAGGTATAAATATCCTGATCTACAATATTTCTTAAATTTAATTCTGGTGTCTCCCTTGTCTGTAACCATCTTGCAATCTTAGGCTCTGCCACTTTATAAACCATTAATGCTAATTCATATTGCCTATCATTAACTTCATTATTAGTATGCAGAGTCTTTCCGGCAATAGATTTTAATCTGGGAGTTCCAAAAACAAATGGAGAAGTATGATATTCCTTTTTTAAATATCGCGCTTTTGCAATCTGCATCAGAACATCATATCTATAATCAGCCAATCCAAATAAGCACCCTGTCGCTACCTGAAGTCCTGCCTGAATTGCCATATCATGATTATCAATTCTTTTTTCAAATCCTGATTTTCTTATGCTATTCCCATGCCATTTTTTATATCTGTCTTTGTCCAGTGTTTCATCCCATTGCACCATAGCCCAAAGACCTGCCTCTTTTAAAAATTCGTAATCCCCTTTTGAAAGATAGCCTGAGCATAGTAAAATACCAGAACCCTTTTCCTGATTTAATAATTCCCTTGTTTTAGTGATATATTCACTTAATTTTTGTGGTGTGAATAAAGGATCTGTAGCTAATGTAAACTCTATAACCCGATTCCCAATAGCTAATACTTCTTGTAATTCTTCATCTAAATCAGGCAAACTTAATCTTGTTCTCTGTACATCAGTCCTTATTGCTGAATAATTACAATATCCGCATGTATTAACACAATAGCTTGAAAGATAGACTGGGGCGATATACCTCAATGTGTTTGTTTTTTTCCTGAATTCAGAATAGATATGATTCCTTATTAAAGCAAATTGTTCATCTGTTTCTTGCTGTTTTCCAACTTCTAATAATGAGGCTAACTCTTTGAGTGAAGCTCTTTTATACTTACTTTTTTCAAGGATGTCTTTAGTTTCCAGGATATCTGGAAGAGTAGTAGATCTTAATATTTCCCTGATTTTATTGTCTATCTTATCATAATTTTGACTGAACATCTTGTTTCTCCTTTTTACAAAGCACTGCAAATGTATGAACTTTTTCATAGAATCTCATAAATTGAATCTCAAAACCAGATCCTTTTAGCAGTCTTATAAAATCATCTTCTTTCGGCTTATAAGAAGTCAGGCAGGATATCTCTTGTTCATTCGCAGGCTTAAAGTAAACCTCAACTCTTGATTTTTCTTTATTAAAAATTGTTCTAAATCTGCCTTTATCAGGCTTATATCCTGCTCTTTGTAAACCAACAGAAATTAAACTTCTTACTTCTGGCAAGTCATAAGTTGAGCATATCTCGCCTCTTTTGTCTTTATCATCTCCTTCTATTGTGATAAATAAATAATCCTGGTCTTGCATAGAATCATATAAATTCTCTAAAGTTTGTGGATTTGAAAGAAGAACACCCTGATTTGTAAGCAAAATAAGATTTCTGCCAGCTCCATCCTTTTTTACATCTTTACAGATTAATTCTAAGTTTGATTCTGCTTCAATATCTGCAATATACCATAATTGATTGATATCAGAAAAATACGAGTTGTTCAGCCTAACAGTGTTGTAAATCATCTGTTCACTTATATCAACACCTGTATATACTGCATTACCTTTTAGCATGAATGTTTCAAATAGAATGGGAATCTCTATGCCATCACCAGGTCCAAGATGGACTAGATTAACTGGCTGGGCTCCTATAACTGTTTTAATATCAGGAAGACTTCCTTTAAATGCAGTTAATTCTCTTGCACCTAAATCATATTTATTATTGCTCCTTAACTTATGCCATTTATTTCCTCCTTCTTTAGGATAGCAGAATTTAATAGGGATTGATCTCTGTTGAAGGTATTTTTTCAGATCTTCATTGCTTGGAATTTTACCGATTCTTTTGAGTTTCATATTTCCACCTAATTAGTTTTAGCCTTAAGAGTAGTAACAACAATCAAGATAAATAATTTCTACCAAACCTGTGTGTGTTTAGTTGTATTGGATTAGAAATTGAATTTAGATAAGTTTTTAAACAATCTTCCACTAAAGTGAATTATGTCTTTTAAAAACAGTCCAATAATATTTCTCACAAGAAAAGTGTGGGAGTATTCAAAGGGAAACAGGAGAAGTGTAGTAATATTCTTTTCGCTATTTATAATTGCAAACATGATAGGATTTCTGGAGCCTCTTGTTGTAGCAAAGCTGCTTAACACTATCCAGGAGA
>JAGLGH010000348.1 GCA_023144115.1 Nanobdellota archaeon
AAAAATGCATTTCTGGTCCGCGCCAATTATAAGAAATATTTAATTGACGGCACATTGAATCTTTCGCCAGCATGGCATACAGATCATCATTCAGGCAATACAATAGACAAGATTGAAAAATCAACTAATGCATTATATATATATTCAGGTAGATTATTTGAAGTAATTGGGACAGTAGTGAGGTTTATAAGTTCTTACATTGCACTTGCATATTTTAACCTGCATTCCACTTATATAGTCTTGTTCATGACAATAATTGCAATATCGATGGTTTTAAAGTTTGATAAATTTCTAAGCAAACAATATAAGGAGTTATTTAGAGCAGAAAATAAGATATCAGCAAAAATATTTGATGTCATCAGCAATATTACTACAGTTATTATCTTAAGGCTAGAAAAGATGGTGTCCAGAGCTATTTTTAAAAAAATTATGAAGCCTTTCAGCCTTTATCGGCATAATATTAAGATTACTGAGTTAAAGTGGTTTTTGGTTTCAGTATGCACTACAATTATGCTTTTTCTTGTAATTGCAACATATATCTATTCAAACCTTAAGAGCGGAACAGTAATACTGGCAGGCACAATATATGTTCTTTATGGTTATGTGCGCAGAATCAATGAACTGTTTTTTGATTTTACATATAAATATGGTAATATCGTAAGGCAAAAGACAGCAATAGAAAATGTTGAATCAATTAGCAATAGATTCAGGGTTAATAAAAAAATAAAATCAATCAAGCTTGATGACAACTGGAATGAAATAAAGATTCAGAATCTTAATTTCTCATATGTTGATAAGGAGAAAGGAAAGTTTAATCTGTGCAATATCTTATTCTCAATAAAAAGAAAAGAAAGGATTGCTTTGATTGGTGAAAGCGGAGGAGGGAAATCCACAATCCTCAAGGTAATGAGAGGATTATATGAAACAGAAGAGGCAGATTTATTTTTGGACGGCAAGCCTTTGAAAGGAGGGTTTGATGCAATAAGAACAAACATCACTTTAATCCCTCAAGAACCTGAAATTTTTACTTCAACTATTAAAGAAAACATAACCATGGGAATTAATTATAAGATAACCCATATAAGAAAATATACAGACATGGCTTTATTTACAAAGGTTGTGGAACAGCTGCCAAATAAATTTGAATCCTCAATTGTTGAAAAAGGGGTAAACCTAAGCGGAGGAGAGAAACAGCGCCTGGCTCTGGCAAGAGGGCTTCTGGCATCTGAAAACAAATCAATTGTGTTCCTTGACGAGCCTACAAGCAGTGTTGATACTAAAAATGAGCTTGATATTTACAAGAATATATTTAGTAAATTTAAAGACAAGACTATAATATCATCTGTCCACAAACTGCATCTATTGCACATGTTTGACAGGATATATCTTTTCAGCGGCGGAAGGGTAAAAGCTGCAGGCACATTTAAGGAATTGTTTGATAGTTCAACAGAGTTCAGGGCAATGTGGAGAAAGTATGGCAGGACTATGAATAAATGATTCAGGGTTAAACTTTTGCATATTCCCACATATTATAGAACATTCTTCTAAATGAACTGGATATCTGTTTTGAACTAATAATCACTGCAACTGGAGTTTCTTCAAAAGCCACATGCATAATATTATCTCCAAATATTATTACTCCGACTGGGGCAAATCCTTGAACATATCTGTATTCTGGCTTGCCAAATTTCGGATACCACTGATATTTTTTGACTTGTTTTCTTGTTGATTCATTTACTATTATTTTTATCTTGTATTTTTTTAGCGCTCTTTTCTTTTGATATTCTCTAAAAAAATGTTTAGCTTCTTCTGTATATTGTTCTTCAAAGCCAGCTCCAAAAGCAATATATTCAGAATTTTTTGGCAAAACCTCTAAAATTTTATTAAACGCAGCATAAATTCCTTTCCATCCTAAGAATACTTGCGCTTCCTGTTTTGGTTTAACAGAATTTCTTTTTATCATCAAATTAGGCAGTATTTTTTCAATTCTTTCTTTTTTATCTTCAATAAACTTCAATAAATTAGATGGATCTGTTGCATAGAAATATTTTATTTCTCCTTTTAAAATAAAGCTTGCTAACCCTTCTTCAATTAACCAATTCAATGCGTTGTAAACAACAGAGCTATGAAGTTTTGTTTTTTTGATAATCTCTCCTGTTTTAGT
>JAGLGH010000349.1 GCA_023144115.1 Nanobdellota archaeon
TATTATTCAGACACAGCATCAACAAGAGCAGCAATTCTTTTGGAAAATAATCAATGCTTCCCACCAAGATGCACGAATATACAATGTTCAGCAGGAACTTTAACAGTAGATGTTACGCATTTCTCTGGTTATGCAGTTAACGGAACCGCAAACCTTACAATTGATGCAGATGATCCAAAATACCTTGACCAACTTCTGACTTTCACAGCAGAATACCGGAATACAACTGAGTTAATTACTGGAGCGACATGCACAATCAGCCTTCCAGATGGAGACCATGCAATGAACGAGCTGGCAAGCCATATCTATAATTATTCAACAACATATGCAACTGCGCAGACTGTTGAATATAATGTGACATGCAGTAAGGCTGGAGAAAACACAGTATTTGCAAATGATACAGCTTTAATAACTGGCAATGTGCCTGAGTTCAGCACAATCACTTTAGGATTAGGCTTAATAGCCGTCCTAGCAGGATTGTTTATAATCAGAAAAAAGAAATGATTTCTTATTTTTTTCTTAATTAATTTAGAGATTGCTCTTGATTTTATTTATTATATATTCTATCATGATGGTCAAAATCCTCAAAAATAATAGTGCCTTCTTTAAATCTGAAAGTAAGAACAAAACTTCCAATATGAACCCTCTTAAGATGACTTAAATTATACCGCATATTCTTAAAATGTTCGATAGCAAATGTATCTGAGTTAACAATTTGCTCAATCTTTTTTGTAACTGCAATCGCAAGAGTTTTATCTTTTCGTCCAAGTTTATTGAGAACTCTTTTAAGATGGGGAGAAATATCAAATGGAAAACTTATTCTAATCCCATCAATTCCTTCAATTCTTTTAAAGTCATCCTAGAATGTGGTCCTTTTTCAATCTGTTTTATCTTTCTTACAAACTCTTCTTTCAAAGGAAGCTCATCAACAGGATGCCAATCAATCTCTTCGCAAAATATCTCATCTTCTTTAGATATTTTCTTTGTCTTTAGATACTTATCAAAAATCTCGCGCTTCATCAATTTTTCCCTTGCAACTTCAGACCAGTTTACCCAGGGAAACTGCTTTATTTGAGCCAATGTTTCATCATCCAGAGGAATAGTAATGCTTACCATCTATAATTCACCTTTTCTTTCTAATTCTTCGAATTTTTGGAGCTTTTCTAGTTTTTCTTTTATAGCATCCTTAATAACCATTGGCCAATTGACATCTGGTGATTTATCTAACTTATATTTAAGCTCCTTTGGTATAGATACTGTAAATCTTTTCATGTTTAATACCCTCTCTTTTGCGTTGGTACACGCAAATGCGTTTAAATATATAAATCTTTCGCAAGTACAATAAATAATTATAAGAAAACAACTTTATTTCTTAACAACCCTGTCAAACCCATGCTTCTCTCCCCACCCAAAAGGATCTTCAATCCATTCCTTAAGAAGATCCACATCCGGATTTGAGATATATCCTGTATCTTCAGCTTCCTTAACTACTGCATCATACGAATAAGCAGAATCCAAAGCAACACCATTCTCCTCAAACAAGTCAAAGGCTTTCTTCATGCCATAACCATAAAGAGCTAAGCAATGCTTTACATCTGCTCCAAGCTTCCGATAGTGATTTATCTCCTTTACACAGCTTCCACCTGTGCTGACAACATCCTCAACAGCTATTATAGACTTATTTTTCAAAGAAACTGGCTTTATAATATCAGAAATATTTTCATTTATACCTACAACATCATGCAATCCGCCATTTTCCTTAAGTATAGCCCTTGCTGCAGAAAGTACATAATTATTGTCTACATGATAACCAACAAGAAATACTCTCTTACCTTCTGGTGATACACCTTCAATCTGCTTGCCCATGCCATGCTCTTTTTTCTTTGGCCTTACATAGATAAAAGGAAGCTTCATCTTATTTGCAAGCATGACCCCTGGAACAATGCCATAGGGAGATATGCTCGCTATCATATCATAATCCTCTCCCAGATCCCCAATCCTTTCAAGAAGATAATTATTGACCTTATCATCAAAACAAAATGCTCTGCCATTCTCAGGAATAACAACCGGACAATCAAGCAAAGAAGCAAGCCCTACTGCCGGAGCTATGCCTGCAGTCGGTGTTCCGGCAACCATATCATATTCAATATTCTTACTCTTCACAATATCCTTCAAAGCCTCTGAAGCAAGTTTCCTGTTCTCAAAACTTCCGAGGAGAATCCTGTTGTCATTATATATAGGCATAGAATAGCCTGATGCCCACTGGAAAGGATTATTTGGATCAAGCTTTACTGCTGATATGTCAAGCGCTGTTTTTGCAAGTTGTTTTTCATAATTTACCATAGAATTTGATTTATTAACTGACTTTAAATGCTTTTCGATTCTATAATATTCAAACCATAAACATCTTTCATGAATTTAGGAAATAAATTATACTTAAAATATTCTTCATCTTCATTATTGATTTTATTCCTGTTTTCCCATAAGAGATAGTCATTAAAGACTTCTAATGGACCCTGACTCATCTCGAGAATCATCTTTGGATTTGCTGAAGAAAAATTAGATGAAATTGATTATAAGATACTTCGCATTCTTGCAACAAACTCAAGAATGCCTTCAATTGACTTGGCAAGAAAAATAAATATCACAGAAAGGATTGTAAGATATAGGATAAAAGAACTAGTCAGGAAACAAATAATTTTGGCATTTTCCATTCAGCTAAATCAGCAGGCAATCAATTATGATTATTATAAAGTCATGTTCTATCTGAAGAATATGGATTCAGAACAAGAAATGAGGTT
>JAGLGH010000035.1 GCA_023144115.1 Nanobdellota archaeon
AATGGAGGCACATGCCTCTGCTGTGGAGTAGAAAGCGCAGCAGAGGTTCTGATGGTTGACAAAATAAAAATAGCAATATCAAGGAAAAGCCAAAACTGGAGATACAATGATAATGATCTTATATCCCCTCCTGCTGGATGGACTGAACTTGGATTTAATGATAATTCATGGAAGAAGAAACCAGCTGTATTCAGGAACAGGTACAACTGGATCGGAAACCCAAGCACAATACTTGCTAAATATGAAGGGGACTATTTTTTCAGAAAGAAATTCACTGTGACAAATGTCTCAGCAATAAATCATTCAAGATTATATGTATTAAGTGATGATGGCGCAGATGTATATCTCAATGGAGTGCTGATTGATAATGACTATAATTCAAGCCATAATGCATTCTACTGGAACAGGGACAGAATCAGCGTAAACACAAGTCTTTTTGTTGAGGGAGAAAACATAATCGCAGCAAGGCTTTACAATAAGGAAAAATGCTTCTGGGGATGGTGCTGGCCTACTGATGTTGCTTTTGATCTTGAGTTAGTCATAAGCGAATCAGAGATAAACCAAACTAAGCTTAAGGCGATAATAATAATGACTGACGGAGAAGCAAATTACAAATGCGATGGGTTTTTTGATGTTGCCCAGGCAAAACAAGATGCTATAGATGCAGCATGCAATGTGTACGAGGACTATGGCATAAGAGTATTCACAGTTGGGTTTGGAAGTAGTGCAGAGGCAGATACATTGATTGCAATGGCCAACTGTTCACAGGGGGAGTATTTCAACAGCTCAAGTGTTGATGAGCTTATGGATGCTTATGACCAAATCACAAATAAGATGCTAGAATTCACCTTAACTCAAACAGGGAATTATTCAGCTTTGCCAGATGCACACCTTTACCCTGACTCATATATTGAATTCAATTATACTTCAATCACAACCCCTCCAACATATGGGGAGATTCCCATAACAATCGAAAGTCCAATCTTCAACAATAACATAAGTGAGGGTTCAATCTACATACCAAATGATGTTGATCTTATTTCCCTTTCTGCAACAAGCTACTCAGCAGATCAATGGACAAGCTATCTTAATCTTTCAAACAGTGACGGACTTTATGAAGTGTTCAACCTCAGCAGCTATAACCAGGATTTCCATGATCTTGGAGATGCATATCAGGTAAATATACCTGTTAATCTTATCAAAAAAGGAGAATATAATATAATTAATATCATGAATGGAATTGACTCTTATAACTTAAGTGGTGGTTCACCATACAACAGGCTCATCTATACAGTCATGCTCGATAGTCTGCTTGATTTCTCTGGTGTCTTCTCAAGCAATGAAGGATGCAATTGGTCATTGACATTTGAAGATGGCACAAACAGTTCTCTGCTTGTCCCTCTGACATATAATGGAACCAAGAATTGCGATTATCTCAATGGCACTTATGATACAGATGATGCTACAGATGAAGCAGCATACAGGCTTTTTGAGAATCTTGACCTTGATGATAATGGATACCTTGAAGTGAGGCTTGACGAAAGCAACCTCATGCTTGATTTCCTTTCAATATCAGAAGTGCCTTCTATGTGGGGCCCTGCGATACTGGAGGTGAGAGTATGGCAATAAAGAATTTGCCTGGCAAATTTTTTAAACAAACCAAAAGCAGAAAATTAAATAAAAAAGGTATATTCTTCACATTTATAGCTATAGGTCTTGTCTCTCTGCTTGTATACTCTTTTGCCATCAATACAGGTTATATCTACAGAAATTCCATGTCAGTTATAGAGACAAGAGTAAATACAATCAATAATTTCATCAAAGATGTTGATACTGATATTGACAGGGGATTCTATATCTCAAGCTTCAGGTCGATGCTTGCGATAGGGGATTTCATAACAGCTAATAATACATTCATGCCTGATATAGATGCTGCTTTTGAAGAGGCTCTTATCAATGCAACAATCATGAATGAAAGTCATGCTCTGCTGACAGGGGCTTCTTTTACAGAGTGGACTGAAAAGATTAAAGATGAAGCCTTGAAGATTGACATCATCATAGATTTTATTGTATCCAATATAACATTAAACCAGTCAGATCCCTGGAAGATGGACATGGAAATGGACATAACATACAACATCACTGATAAAAAGCAGACTGCAAGCTGGATGATATCCAAGCATATTGAAACAGAACTCAGCATAATAGGGTTGGAAGATCCAATGTACAGCCTAAATACATATGGAAAAATAATAAACAAGATAACCAAGGCAAATGAGACAAATTTTGATGATTTTGATGTGCTTAAGAATCACATAGCTAGTTCATATTACATAGAGTCTGAACGTGGACCAAGTTTCCTTATGCGTCTTGAAGGCAACTTTTCAAATTCAACAGATGGAATAGAGAGCATAGTCAATCTAAAAGAGCTTGAGATACAGGGACTTAGCATAAATAATGCAAGCGCAGTGGATTATATCTATTTCAGCAATGAATCAATAAGCAACTGCATCATAAATGAGACTATTAATGAAACAGCATCATATAACTGGTTCAGGCTTGATGATGCAGATAGCTATCACCTGAATCTATACAATGTCAATTGCACATAAAGTAAAAAGTTTCCTAAGGGAATTTCTTACAAATCTAAACGAAAGGTATATAAACTCACAAGAAAATATTTAAGAAAATGGTTCCAGCACTAATACAAACAGGAATTGATAAGCTTATCAATATTGTAAAAGAGCAAGGAAGAATCTCAGTGCCTCGCGTTGCCAGAGAGATTGGTGTAAGTAAGTCTGTAATAGAAGGATGGATTAAGTTTCTTGAAGATGAAGACCTTATCAGCATTGAGTATAAACTTACAGTTCCCTATATAGTTTATAAGGAACTCTCCAAGAAAGATCTTCTGCATAAAGCAAGAGAATTCAAAAGCAAGAAAGAGTCATTTATCAGTAAAGCTTCAGTAAGCCTTAGTTTCATTGAAAAAGAGGGAGAAAAGTTAAAAGGAGCAAAAGGTCAATTCGACAGGCTAAAAAAAGAGCTGGGGATGGAGATAGATAAAGTAAGAGATGAATTAAAAGAGCTAGAGAGATATGACAAGCTTAAGTCAGAACTCGACCAGAAGATGATGGAGCAGAAAAAGGGCATGGAAGAATCACTGAAAGAGTATGATTTAAAAGTAAATATAGAGCAAAAAAAATACGCAGAGATTATTGGTAGTATTGACAAAGAAGAGAGAAGGCTTGTTGAGGAAGAAAAAGATGCTCTTGCTCTGGAGGATCAGGAAAAGCAGCTTTTTACAAAACTAGACTCAATCAAGGATGTAATAAAAGATATTGAATCAAAGATAAAAGGAAAAGAAGACAAGGCAAAAAAATTCAGAGAAGAGATTGCAGGTCTAAAAGAATTTGCAGACAAGATAAGAAATGACGTGGAATCAAAGAAGAAAGATTTGCTTCCTGTTGTTGAAGAATCAAGAAGAAAAGCAAAAGATATAGAGAAGATGCAGGACCTTATCTTTGAGAAGATATCCAAACAGAAAAGAAACCTGAAAGACACACAAGAAGTGACTGATAGATTTAATAAGTTCTTTGACCAGAACCTTAAGGTCGAGAGTTTGCTGACAAAAATTAATAAGGACAGAGACGAACTTGAAAAAAAGCTTAAGGAAGTTATCAATAAAGCACAGGCCTTCAGGATTACTGCGAAAGATAAAGATGTAGGTAAGCATGTTATAGAGCTTGAAAAGATGTTTGGGGAAGTTGAAAAGAAAACATCTTTCTTTGAAGAAGAACTGAGAAAGTTAAAAAGCCTGTTTGGGTGATAATTGTTTGATTTTAGTTTTATGATAAAGGATTCTTCTGGAAATATTTATTCTGTTATTTGTAGATAGTGGGAAATCAGAGATAGTGCTTTTTGGATAAAATATTTAGAAAATACTAGTTTTAGTTAATGAGAAAATCAAATTAAAAAAGAGAAGCATTTAAATATGAGAAGTTATATTATGTGATAAAGTAGTTAATTTAAAAAGAGGTGTAATGTTGGCAAAAAAAAGGGGTGCGACTAAATTAAAGGTAGCTGGAAATCTGCTAAAAAAAGTCGCTAAAAGTACTCTTTCTCCTAAAAAAAATATAAAAAAAGCAAAAGATAACAAGAATACTCATGCACAAAAGCCTAAACAAGTTGCAAAGGGGGGAAAAGTTGCAAAGGGAAAAGCTGTAGCAAAAAAGGTTGCTGGAGTAAAAGAGAAAGCTAAAAAGAAGGAAGAAAATATAATTGATACCTATTCTTTCCAGTCAGGAAAGATTCCTATAACGATTAATATTCGCCGTGTCAAAGAAGAATTTGTGCCTATATACGATGTATCTATTGCAGCCATAAGCAGAGATACTGAATTTGTGCTGGAAAAAATAAGAGAAGAGCTTATCGAACAGGTAAACCTGGGCATAGTGGATATTATTAATATCAAAGAAAAGAATCTCATAGAAGATAAATTTAAAGAAGCTATCATTCTCCTGATAAAGAAATATTTTCCAGAAGTAGATGAGCAGACATCAGAGTTCCTTATAACATTTCTTGTCCAGAGAAGCCTTGGGCTGGGGTCTATAGAAATATTGATGAGTGACCCAAATCTTGAAGAAATAGCAATAAATTCAGCAAAAGAACCAGTATGGGTGTATCATAGAAAGCATGGATGGATTAAGACAAATATTACAATAAAAAGTGAGGAACAAACAAAGCATTATGCTTCAATGATAGGAAGGAAAGTAGGAAGACAGATAACAATACTTGAACCGTTGCTTGACGCAAACATGATTAATGGAAACAGGGTTAACGCAACTCTTCACCCAATATCCATAGACGGAAATACCATCACATTAAGGAAGTTCGCTGCCAAGCCATGGACAATCACAGACTTCCTCACCACAAGCACAATGTCTGTTGATATTGCAGCACTTATATGGCTGTGCATACAATATGAGATGAGCATACTTGTCGCAGGAGGAACTGCAAGCGGAAAAACAAGCATGCTTAATGTTGTCAGTAATTTTTGCCCGCCAAACCAGAGGATTCTTACAATTGAGGATACAAGAGAATTAAGGCTGCCACGATTCCTTCATGTCCTGCCAATGATCACAAGGCTGCCTAACCCAGAAGGTAAAGGAGAAGTATCTATGCTTGATCTTCTGGTCAACGCTCTTAGGCAGAGGCCTGACAGGATATTTGTAGGAGAGATAAGGAGAAAGCGCGAAGCAGAAGTATTGTTTGAAGCTATCCACACAGGGCATGCAGTATATGCTACAGTACACGCTAACAGTGCCAAAGAAACAATCACAAGAATGACAAATCCGCCAATAGAAGTCCCAAAAACAATGGTGCAGGCAATCTCTCTTGTAATTGTCCAGTACAGGAACAGGAGAACCGGGGCCAGGAAGACTTTCCAGATCGCTGAAGTGCTGGAAGGTGCTGAAACAAATGTCATATACCAATATGATCCAAAGAAAGATTCTTTTTTCAAGCCCAACAAGCCAAAGCTCATATTTAAGGATCTTGAGATGCATACTGGAATGACACAAAAACAATTCAATATAATTCTTGCTGAGATGACAAGAGTATTGAACTATCTCATGAAGCACAATATAAATACTGTCGATGGAGTCGGAAAGATTATTGCGATGTATTATACATCTAAAAAGGAGCTTATGGATATCATAAGAAAAAATAAGCTGCCTGAAGGTATAGGTGATTAATATTTTTGAACAATTCTTTGTTAGTGTCGCAAGGGCTTTTCCTGACCTTGAACTGAAGATACGGCGAGCAGGGATATATGATACTCCCAGAGCATTTATCAAGAAGACAATGATCATGGCGCTTTACATGAGCATTGCCATTGAGATTATTATATTCATGCTTATTGCTAAAAAAGGAATGACATGGGTGTTAATCATTCTCTTCCCAATCCTGATAATTATATTATTTTCCTATTTTATGCATCTGCCTGATGTTAAGATAATAAAAAAAGAGAAAGAAATAAACAAAGAGATTGTATTTGCAGGGAGATTTATAATCATTGAGATTGGCAGCGGAGTATCGCTGTATAACACAATGATAAGCGTGGCAGATCATTACAAACATGTTGGCCAGTATTTCAAGCAGATTCTGCAAAAGGTTGACATGGGGACATCTCTGGAAGATGCGCTGAATGAAGAAGTAGAGCTGATTCCTTCTGAGAATCTTAAAAGAATTCTGTGGCAGATTATTAACTCGCTAAAAACTGGAGCTGACATGGCAAATTCTCTGCAGGTTGTCCTGGAACAAATAAGCAAAGAGCAGTTTATAGAGATTCAAAAATATGGGAGAAAGCTTAATCCTATGGCAATGTTCTATATGATGATAGCAGTCATAGTTCCCTCGCTAGGAATTACTATGATGGTAATAATTGCGTCATTCATTGATATAGAGATTGGTCTGGTCATTCTGTTTATTATTGTAGGGTTTCTCTCATTTATCCAGTTCATGTTCCTTTCGGTGATAAAAGCATCAAGGCCAGCGGTTGAGTTATGATGGGATTTAAGCTTATCAAAAAAAAAAGGCAAGTATTGAAAGGCGAAGAGGCAATCAAAGAGATAGCTGAAGCTAAAAAAAAGGAAGAATATCTTAAAGTCAAGAAGCAGAAAGAAAAGGCAGAGAAAAGAAA
>JAGLGH010000350.1 GCA_023144115.1 Nanobdellota archaeon
TATTCGCAGTTGCTAATCTTTGGATTTCGTCAAGATTCACTAAGTCTAAACGCAAGATTATTTCATTTAAACTTAAATTATTGATTGTCATGATTTTATCATTTGTAGCAGGGATAATCTGTTCTTCTGGTTGGTTCAATGTCTTGCAATATTTTAAGCAGACTCCATTTCATGTATCTGATCCAATCTTTATGAAAGATGTGTCTTTCTATATTTTTTCACTGCCTTTTTATTCATTCATCTGGGCTTTTTTAATGGGCTGTGTCATTGTTACAATTATTTTAGTCTTGCTGGATTATCTGCAATCACTAATTCTTAAGCAGGGTGTTAAACAGGAGAATCCAGATCCGCTTATGCCTGCGCCTATGCCAGAATTTGATTTTAAAGTGTTATTATCAAATACTAAAGTAATGGCACATCTTGGGATTTTGGTTTCTTTTGCTTTTGTTTTGTTGGCAGTAAAGCATTATCTTTCTAAATTTTCAATAATGTATTCAGAGCAGGGCATTGTTGTTGGAGCTGGTTATTCTCAAATTGTTGCATTTTTGCCAGCAGTTAAGATGATGGCTGTTTTAGCTGTTGTGATTGCTGTATTGTTGCTGTTATGGGTTTTTGTCTTCTCAAAGAATTCAAAATTTAAAAAAAGGCATGTTCTATTCTATGCAATTATACTTTACATTGTTGTTGGATTTGTAGGGCTTAATGTTATTCCTGGTATTGTGCAGGTCTTAAAAGTTTCACCTAATGAAATTAATCTTGAGAGACCATATATAGAGAATAATATCAATTTTACCCGTATGGCTTATGGTCTGGCAGATGTTGAAGAAAAAGATTTTTCTGCTGATATGAAACTTAGTGCTGAGATTCTTGATGAAGCCTCAGAGACAATTGATAATGTCAGGATATTAGATAGAAGACCATTAGTGAAAACATACAAGCAAACGCAGGAGATAAGGTTGTATTATGACCTTTCAGGCATTGACATTGATAGGTATAATATTAATGGAAAATATACTCAGGTCATGCTGGCTCCTCGTGAATTAGATCAGAACCAGATCACACAGAATGCAAAGACATGGGTAAATCTGCATATGGTCTATACTCATGGTTTTGGTGTTGTGATGAGTCCTGTCAATAGGGTTACAAGTCAGGGTTTACCAGATTATTTTATTAAAGATATTCCTCCAGTCTATACTGTTGATGAGCCTGAATTGGAAATTTCAAGACCTCAAATATATTATGGCGAAAAAGAAAATGATTATGTTTTGGTCAATACAAAAACAGATGAATTTGATTACCCTAAGGGCAATACTAATGAATATATCAATTATGATGGCAAGGGCGGGGTCTTGTTAGATTCTTTTTTTAAGAGAGTCTTGATGGCTTTCAGGTTCAGTGATATTAAGATTTTATTGTCTTCTGATATTACAGCAGACAGCAAGATAATGTTTACCAGGAATATTATTCAGCGAATATCAAAGATTATGCCGTTCATAGGATTAGATAGTGATCCTTATTTAGTTATTGATGATGGCAGACTTTTCTGGGTAATAGATGGATATACCATGTCTGAGAATTATCCTTATTCTGAAAAGTTTGGGGCTATAAATTATATCAGGAATTCTGTGAAGATTGTTGTTGATGCTTATGATGGAACTGTATCTTATTATGTCATGGATGTCTCTGACCCATTAATTATAACTTATTCGAAGATATTCCCTCAGCAGTTTAAATTATTTAAGAATATGCCTGAAGGCCTGAAAAAGCATATCAGGTATCCTAAAGATTTGTTTAAGATACAATCTCATATATACAGCACTTATCATATGGATGATATCACAGTGTTCTATAATAAAGAAGATGCCTGGCAAATCCCTAATGAGGTTTATGGTGTTGGACAGCAGGTTAAGGTAGAGCCTTATCATATAATAATGAAACTTCCTGACGAAGATAAAGGAGAATTTGTCCTGATGACTTCATTTTCTCCAATAAAGAAGGATAATATGGTCGCATGGATGGCTGCTCGCTCTGATGGGGATAATTATGGGAAATTAATATTGTACAAATTTCCAAAAGACAAATTAATCTACGGTCCTTTGCAGATTGAAGCAAAGATTGACCAGGATTCTGAAATCTCAAAACAGCTCACTCTTTGGAGCCAGCAGGGTTCAAGAGTTACAAGAGGCAATCTGCTTGTGATACCTATAAAAGACAGTCTCCTTTATATCGAGCCGCTTTATATTGAAGCAGAGACTGGGCAGATGCCTGAATTGAAACGCGTGTTGGTTTCTGATGGCGAAAGGGTTGTGATGGAAGAGAATCTGGTCCTGGCTCTTGAGGCTTTGTTTGGGAAGTCTAGTAAGAAAGAGGTAATTGTAGAAGAAGAATCAGAATCAGAAGATAACTTGATTGCAAGAGCACAGGATTATTATGAGCTTATTGAAAATTCCATGAAGGAAGGAGACTGGGCTGGTATTGGAGAGAACCTGGATAAGCTTGGGGATGTTTTGGAAAGAATAAGTTAGGTGAATTTTGTCTTTTTCTTCTTTTTGTTTGCGTAATAGTTCTATTTTAGCTGTTGAAAAAGAAAATCTTTATAAAGCAAATTGAACTCTCTATTTACATAAGCCCCTGTGGTGTAGTCCGGCCAATCATCTTGGATTTTCGATCCAAGGACTCGGGTTCGAATCCCGGCGGGGGCATTTTTATATTAACCGCTTTGGACACGTGCAGTTACGAAATATTAAACAAAGAACATAATTGGAGGTCAAAGTAAGAAAACAGAGGTTTTCTGAAGAAGAAAAAAATGAAAAGAAGTTCAAGACGCTGGAAGAAGAAAGGTCAGATGAGATGGAAATGGCAGCGTAAAAGGATGAAGAAAGAGAAAAGAAAGAGAATCAAGAAATAATCTTAATTCTTATTTTTATCATATTATTGATATTTTTATTGTAATTGTTTACAAACTTATTTATATGAGGTAGTTCAATCTATTAATTGCGAAAATGGCTGAAAATAAAAAAGTCCTTGTTGGCGGTCAGGCTGTCATGGAGGGCGTTATGATGAAAGGCCCTGAAGGGATTAGTGTTTCAGTCAGGAAAGCAGATGGTTCTATAGTCTCAAAAAAGGATTCTTTGCCAGGGGCTGATAAATTTTATCATAAAATGCTATTTTTCAGAGGTGTTTATAATCTTATTGAGATGCTTGTTATAGGTATTAAAGCGCTGATATGGTCATCTAACCAATTACTGGCAGATGAAGAAGATGAAGAAGAATTCGGCACTAAAGAGATTGTTCTGCTTCTTATCGTATCTTTTGGATTTGCTCTTGCTTTTTTTGTAGCGTTGCCTTATTTCCTTACGCATATAATGGGGGTAAAGGAGACATCAAATCCCATTTTGTTTAATATTGTAGATGGTATCATTAAAATTGCAATATTCTTTTTGTACCTTATATCTATCTCTCTTATGCAGGATGTAAAACGTCTTTTTCAGTATCATGGAGCAGAGCATAAATCTGTGCATTGTTATGAGCATAAAGAAGAGCTTACTGTAGCGAATGTGAAGAAATATACTACAATCCACCCTAGATGCGGAACAAGTTTTATCATGATCGTGCTTTTTATCAGCATCATTATCTTTGCTTTGATACCTCCTGTAATTGATTTATTATTTAGCGGATTTTCTGCATTGGGCTTTTGGGCTCATAAAGGTATTCTATTTCCATTAAGAATTGTTTTCATACCAGTAATTGCAGGAATAAGTTATGAGATTCTAAGACTCAGCGCCAGATTTGAAAAGAATATATTGTTGAGGCTAATGACTACGCCTGGCTTGTGGGTGCAGAAAATTACTACTAGTGAGCCTGATGATCAGCAGATAGAAGTTGCTATTGATGCTTTGAAAAAGGTATTGTAATAAAACCCTTTTTATAGAGAACATTTATATACTCTCTTTATTCTGTTCATTGAATGACTTATAGTCTCATATTATTGGATAAGTTTATTGCAATAATTGGCTCTGCTTTGATACTTTCATTTGTATTTCTGCTCGCAGGATTATATTATCTTATCAAGCTTTATTATTTCCTGCAGATGTCAGGGGATATAAACCGCGCATCAAATATTGTTCTGAAAATCTTCTTCTATGGCATATTTGGGCCAATAATCATCCTTTTTCTTGCAAACGATATAGCTATTCCTTTATTTGCAAGGCCTACTGCTGATCAGCTTGCAGCGCATAGTGCAGGAATGCTGCATCTTTCTTTGATTGAGCATAGCATCAATACTGGCGCTTTATATCTTGTCTTGGTTGCTATTCTCAGCCTTACATGGCTTGCTTATTATTTTTATAGTAAGAATTTAAAGAAAGAAAGGGAAAAGAAAGGATTGGAAGAAGATCCATATAAATCGCAGTATAAGGAGTATTAGGTTGAATTGGATTAATTTATATGGTCTTAAAATTATGGAATATCATTGTGGTTATTTATTCGGATGATTGTATGAAGATTAAAATAATTTTATTATTTATCTTAAGTATTTTTATTGTAGTAAACTTTATGGCTGGATTGTTTGTGATAAAGAAGAAGAGATAATAATTCTTATTGAATTTTTATTTGTTAAAAAGTAAATATAAAAATAAGAAAAAATGAGGAATTATTTCCTCGGTGTTGCCAGCTTTTTCTTTGTGACAGCTGTCCTTGAAGGTCTTAACTTTTCAGCTCCCTTGCCTTTTCTGGTCAATCCGCGTGACTTTCTTCCTGATGCAGTCAATCCTCTGAATGCTCTGCCTTTTTTAGCAGCTAGATCACTAAGCATCTTGTCTGCTTTTATCTGCGGATGATCCCTGTCAATAAGAATGATCTCATACCAGATATATTTCCCGTCATGCGCAACATAATATGAAT
>JAGLGH010000351.1 GCA_023144115.1 Nanobdellota archaeon
ACATCGATTTCAATATCACAACCTTCTTTGGCAGTTTTACTAATTTCCACCAAAGTGCTCACAGGTTTTGATTTAGCAAAATATTTGTTTCTGATTGGAGATATTTTTGAGAAATCGCTCATTCTTATGACATAGATGACAGCTTTAACAACATCATCTAATGATGATCCAGCTTCATTTAATATCTTTTGAATACTTTCAAAAACAAATTCAGTTTGTTTCTCTATATCCTCAGGTGCAACTACATTCCCCTCTTTATCCATAGCAATTTGTCCTGTAACAAAAATCATATCAGAATTACCCATATCAACTTTCAAGCCATGTGAGTATGCTCCCAGAATCTCAGCCGAGTCTTTTGGATTAATTTGTTGTTTCATATAAACAAAGAAAAAAGACTGATTAATAAAACTTTGTTTTTTGCAAAATTGAAAATTTAACAGTTCAGAAAAAGCCCATAACATTTAAATAAGTTCAATTAATACTCATTTATTATGGCAGCATTTGAAGATTTCCAGAAATTAGACATAAGAGTTGGCAGTATTGTAGAAGTAGAAGATTTTCCAGAAGCGAGAAAACCTTCCTACAAATTAAAGATTGATTTAGGAAATGAAATAGGGATAAAGAAATCCTGCGCTCAACTTGTAAAGAATTATACTAAAGAAGATCTGAGAAATAAATTAGTTATGTGTGTAGTAAATTTTCCACCAAGACAGATTGGACCTGCAACATCTGAAGTATTGACTTTGGGAGTCCCTGGAGAAGATGGAGAATGCATCTTAATTGAACCAGAACAGGATGTTCCTATTGGTGGAAAATTGTATTAGTGCTTTTTCTGAATTGAATCTAATTTCTGTTGAACTCTCCCTATAGCGATTGATTTTTAGTGTAATGTTCCGTAGCTAAGCGAAGGAAAAATTCAAAGTTGATTTGGGACACCATTACATTTATAAAGATTAAAGAGAATTTATTACTATGGCATCCAAAAAAGAAATTAATGAATTTATCAAATCTCAAAAGAGCATTCAGTTTTATAAGAAAGTTCAGAAGGCACTAAAAGACGTCTTATCAGAAATGTCTGATGAAGATTATAGGGAAGTGACTAAAAATTTGATATTGATGGTATTGCATGAAGGTGCTTTAGGGCAAGTTATGCATTTTCCACCTATGAAATCAAAGTTTAAGATTTTGCAACTGACTTTTCCTAAGAAAATCCCCATTGATGTCTTGAGATATGTTGTAGCTCATGAATTGGGTCATGTAAACCAAGGAAGAAATTGGGAAGAGAATGATGGTATAAGTCTTGAAACAGATGCAGATAAGACTGCAGAAAGATGGGGTTTTACAAGAAATAAAAACATTGCCAAGTGGATGAAAGAACATGGTGATAAATTAGGATTCTAGGTGTCCCAAATCAATTGAGTTTAATCTCTGTTAGCCGAACCGGCCCCTGTTCTGGAAACCTGCGTCCTCAGAGTTGAGAATAAGGCCGTCCTAAGGCTCACAGAGCAACCAAATAAAAAGATCAATTGAATTTATGTTACCTCCTAATGATAGTAACATTTAAATACTTGGTTAATATATCATTGCATATGAGATTAGATGACTATTTAGAAAAATTACAAAATTGCCAAGATGAACGATTAAAATCGGAATTTGGACTTAGTGATAACTGGTATATTTTTTTAAATATGGATTTCAATAGATTTATTGATCATCTAAAAGAATCCGATAATTATTCATATCTAGATGCAAGAAAACAAAATGATGAGGTGTGCTATTTTTTTGAAGATAAGAGTACAGTTATCGAATTGCAAATTGTTAATAAAATATATGATATGACTACAACAGGGTGTGCTTGTGAAACTGAGATAGATAAAATTGAATCTAAACGACAGCTAAGAGATTACAATTTAACGATTGTCTTGCAACACCCTTATAGAGATAGAAACATCGAAAATGTTCTTAATTCAAGATTAATGGGAAATGTTGTATTAAATATAGGAAATTTTGCAATTGAAAAAGGCATTCCTTTATGTATGCCTCAAAGTATTGGTTTTGACTATGATAAAAAAGATTATTCAAGAATAATTTATCATGAACCAAACATTCCTGTCCCTTCTAAAAAATAAGGCTTATTCTCAATTGCAACTAACCCTTGTTATGTGAGGGTCGAACGGAGTGAGAAGCGCAGCGTCCCCTTGAGTGTTTTTACTCGCAGGATCTATCAATTACAAAATCAATATCAGATAAAGCAACTACTTTATGATATACATTAGAATTAATTTTGAACATTATTGG
>JAGLGH010000352.1 GCA_023144115.1 Nanobdellota archaeon
AAACCTTTGTTAATAAGAATATTTAAGTTGTCATAAATTGTTCTTCTATGGATCTTTGTTTCTTTAGATATTTCAATAGCTGTTAATGAGCCTTTTTTTATTAGTTGTAAATAGATGTTAGATTCTGTTTTATTTAATCCTAGTTTTTTTAATGATTCAATCATGGTGTGGATTATCCCACACATATATTTAAAACTTGTGATTAATTCTCTAATTTCATGTTGAAAGACATAATTGAAATGATGATCCCCTTATATGGAGATATAAAGATCCATAGATTATTTTCTAAAGACCGAAGAGAATCAAGAGTACAAATTCGAAAAATAAAATCAAGCGAGAAACAATTAGTTAAAAGAGAAGAACAATTCAATCAGGAATTATCTGATCTACTAAGAAAGTATAATATTTCTGAACAAATGGGAAGTTTAGTATCATATCCTTCACGCTTTGAAGCAAGAGAAAAATCAGATTTAGGAAATCTTTGTCTGAGATCAACATATGTTCCTGAAATTGTAATGTATGTTGGGAAATATGCGGTTTTAATTAGTGCATATTATCAGTTCTTGCATTGGAAGTGAGTTGCTCTTTAATCTATGTTGAAAATAGTAGAACTCTTTATATCCCTTTTACCCTGTACATTCCAATTTTCTTATTGTAAGGGGTAAGATTTAAATATAAGCTATATAGTTCTGTTGTTATGGCATATATATATAAAAAAGTTATTGGTGGAAAGCCTTATTATTATCTAAGGGTTTCGAAGCGGGTGAAGAATAAGAATATAACTAAGGATATTGCTTATCTAGGGGATGATGTTGCTAAGATTTTAGCAAGATTAGAGAATCTTCCTGCTCAATATAAAGCTGAGATTAGAAATAGCTTTAGGCATATCAAGAATTTTGTTGATTCTCATTATTATTTAGATAAGGTCAAAGAGCAAAATATAAAATCAGATTTATATATAAATAGAGAATTATTGGAGAATGTTGAAGCGATAAAACTTCATTTTAATAAATATTTTTTGAAACAAAATATAGCAACAATAAGAGAGACATATAAGAATTTTATAATAGAATTTGCATATAATACTACATCATTAGAGGGAAATACAATCACATTAAAAGAAGCTGAGAAGCTTCTTAAAGAAAACCTGGCGCCGAAGGAAAAGACTATGAGGGAAATCTTCGATTTGCAAAATACAGAAAAAGTTTTTTTCCACCTCCTTGATACAGGTCATGAAATTAATCATAAATTAATAATAGAAATACATGATATGTTAATGGAAAATATAGATGTAAGAAAGGGATATAGGGCACATGAGGTTAGGGTCTTTAAATCGCATTTTGATTCATCACCTGTAATGTATATCAAAATAGATATGGATCTTTTGTTAAAATGGTATAATAAATATAAGAATAAATTGCATCCTTTAGTTCTTGGCGTGATGTTTCATCATAAGTTTGAGAGGATTCATCCATTTTCTGATGGCAATGGGAGGGCAGGCAGGATGATTTTAAATCATATATTGATGAGAAATGGCTATCCTCCTTTAATTATTAAGAAACAAAACAGGTCTGAATATTTGAAGCAATTGGCAAAAGCTGATAAATCTGAATCAAATGGCATCGATGTTAAGTATTATGGCGGTTTGGTTAATTATGCTGCAAATGAATTTGTTGATTCATATTGGAATAATTTTAATATTTAAT
>JAGLGH010000353.1 GCA_023144115.1 Nanobdellota archaeon
TCCTTAACAGATTTAGCAAGGTCAAATATCCTGCGTATTCCTGATGATTCTATGGTGTCCATCCTTTTTGAGACAATACTTTTTACCATTTTATCAATCACCATTATAATGATAAGAGCCGAATATCTTCACTTCAGCCATATCTTTTATCTCCCTAAAAGCTAAGGCTACATTCTCATCATGAGCATGGCCTATAAGGTCAATAAAGAATATGTAATTTCCAAGTTTTTCTCCTGACGGCCTTGACTGGATTTTTGTAAGATTTATGCTCTGCTTCTTAAGAGCATACAGAATATCACAGAGCAAGCCTGGCTTGTCAACAGATGGCTTAACAGAAATGCTTGTCTTAAATTTTCTCAAGCTATTTTCTTGAAGTCCAAAACTCTTTTTTCCTATAACTATGAAATTAGTAATATTTACCTTATTGTCCTCTATATTTTCTGCTATAATCTCAAGCCCGTATCTTTTTATAGCGCTTTTTGAGCCGATTGCTGCAAATCCAGGCATCTTATTTTCTGCAATAATTCGCATAGCCTCTGCTGTGCTTGCAGCAGTTGTAATATCAGCATCTGGATATGATTTATTCAAAAACTCAGAACATTGCGCTATTGCAACACTGTTTGATACGATTCCTTTTATATCTGTTGCTCCATCTTTTGCTGCAAGAAAGTGGTGTATATGCAGGCTGACTTCTCCTAAAATTATGAGTTCTGATTCATATAACTTATCAAGAGTTGCTCCAATACTTCCTTCAATCTGGTTCTCAACAGGAACTATGCCAAGGTTTGCTTCATCATCTTCAACAGACTTGAAAGCGCGAAATATGCTTTTTTTAAATAATAACTCTAGTTTAGCATTTTGCAGCCTATTCCTATGATATTTTTCTGCTGCATCCTGGCTGAATGTTCCTTCAGGTCCAAGAATAGCAATCCTTATTGTTGTGTTGTTTGATTCCTGCATTTTACATCTCCTTACTATCTGCAATGAATTTGATTATCTTGTTTGTTTCTTGTTCAGCTTTTATCTTAAAATCTTTCATATAAGCTGCAGACTCATTAAAATAATCTATAAATTCCTGCTTCTGTTTTTTAGCAATTATATCTTTAAGTTCATTTGTTGATTCAAGATATTTTTCAAGCACATCATCTGATAATGGATTTTGTATTGCTATGTCTGCATATAGTTCTGAATCCTGATTAAGAATCCTTCCGATTGTGTTTAATCTTAATTGATATACAGGGCTTGTGAAATCCAGGCTCTGCTCAAAATCAAACCCCATATTTTTAAGCGCATGGCAGAATGTTATTGAGTTAAAGTGCACGAGGCATTGTATTACAGCCATCATCCTGTCATGTTCTTCTGCAGTTGATACCCTTACCTTAGCTCCTGCATTTTCAAACAGCTGTTTTATCCAGGGAAACCATTTTTCTGATCTTGCATTTACAAGAACAACTGCCTGTCCTTTTATTGAGTTTATCATTGGCCCAAACATAGGATGGCACCCTACCACTTCAGACTTTGATTTAAGCATAGCTTTAACTGGCTCTTTTTTAAGTGAAGTGAAATCCATGAGCAGAGCATCTTCTCTTACATAAGGAGCTATCTTTTCAATTGTTTCAACAGTCTTATCAATTGGAACTGAAACAATTACTATGTCTGCTTTCTTTGCTAATTCAATAGGACTAAGTTCAGTCTTTCTTCCTGCAATAAGCACATTGTGACCTTGTTCTTCAAAAAACTTTTTGAACCATTGGCCAAATTTACCTGTGCCTCCTATTATACCTATAGTTTTTGCCATTTTTATGTTAGAGATTTCTTTAAGAAATCTTTTTTATTATTAAAGGGACAAACATTTCTTCTTTGCTCATGCCTCCATGGTTGCTTATTGAGAATTTTTCTTTTTCTCTTAACAGCTGATCTCTTATTATGTAATTTTCTTTCATAATAAGGACATAATCACCAATTCTTTCAAGCAGCATCTTGTGAGGTTTGTATAATCCAAATAATCCTTTTTGAATCAGATCTTCACTCTTATGTAACTCACAGCAATAATCTAATTTTTTGTTTATGTAATCCTCAAATTGCCTGGCTTTTGATGGGTGTACATAACAATAAACTACTCTGGGTTCGCCGCATAAAGGCAAAGTCAAAGTTTCCAATAATTCAGGATGATCTTGCAGAAGAATTGTCTTTGATTTTGGAGTATCAATCAGTCCATGATCTGCTGTAATTATCAATGTTGAATTAGTTCCTTCTAGCGATTTTATGAAAGATGATATTTTGAGGTCTAATTCTAGAAAATGCTCTTTTGTTTTTTGGCCGGAACAACCCTCTCTGTGACATAAATAATCAAATTTATCCCAATAAGCATAGATGTATTTTCTTTTGTCAGTCGATTTAATTGCTTTTTTTATTTCTAAAAATAACCCATCTAGTGTTTTATATGCCAGAATATTTTTTGATTTTTTTTGAACTTTTCCATCTACTAGTTCATCAGGATAGATAATAAAAGATGGAGCTTTGATTTTCTCATTTATCCTTTTTTCTGTGAAAATATCCTCTCTTCTAATCCCATTATGCGAAAAAGAGAGAGTTCCATATCTTGGTCTAAAAGGCAATATTGCAGATACAACACCTAATTCTTTTAAGAACATAAACCAACCTGTGATCCCATGCTGCTGCGGCGCAACACCGGTCTTTAATGTAGTTGTTGCGCTTGCAGTTGTGCTTGGAAATGTTGAGGTTAATTTTCTGATTAAATATTTATTTAAAATTGAGCCATGACCATTCTTTTTAAGATATTCATATCCTATCCCATCAAGAACAAGCAATATGACATTACTGGAATCTCTTAATTCTTTTGATTCTTTAAATTCTTTTAGAACTGGATAAAGAGGTTGAGCATCAAATGCTTCTAAAATTGAGCTTGTTAAATTTACAATACTGCCTCCATTATAATCAGGATATATCATTAATCACGCCCTCCTGCTTCTTTTTTGATTCCTCTATTATTCTGGTAAATATATCCTTTAAAAAATCTTTGTCAAGTCCGCTTTCTTGTGAATATCCCTCAAGTTTTTTCATCATATATTCTTCGCGCTCTTTCTGGATAATGCTTATTTTCCTTTCTTTCTTATACTGTGCTATAGACTCAACTATTTCTTCTCTTTGTTCTAGAAATCGGATTATCTGATAATCAATTGCATTAAGCATTTGCCTGAATTCTTCTAAATTTGTGCATTTTTCGATATATTTATCCATTTTATTGTTTGCTTTTTTTATCTATCCTGCCTTGCCTCATGAATCATAAGAGCATCAATTATCACAAGCGCAGCCATAGCTTCAACAACAGGCACAATCCTTGGGCATATGCATGGGTCATGCCTGCCTTCTATAGTTATATCAGTTTCTTTTCCATGCACATCAATTGTTTTTTGAATTCTTGCTATTGAGGGGGTTGGCTTTACTGCAACTCTTGCTACTATATCCTGCCCACTTGATATTCCTCCAAGTATTCCTCCTGCATTATTTGAGATGAAATCGCCATCAACAAGCTGGTCATTTGAATCACTTCCTTTCATCTTAGAGCATGCGATTCCTGATCCAATCTCAACAGCCTTGACAGCTCCAATTGACATAAGAGCATGAGCAA
>JAGLGH010000354.1 GCA_023144115.1 Nanobdellota archaeon
TGTAAGTGTTGCAGAGTTGTTGAAACTGGAATCCAAAGATGCGCTGTTCACATATATCATTGCATCTTCAATCTTTATGTTTGTGTCATAATCCTCATTCTCTGCATTGATGTTATGGTCTGATGGGAATGCTATCTTTCCTTTGTTATCAATTGCTAAAGTTAAGCTTGTTACATTTGTAACATCACCTTCTGAGAAGTTGGTTGTTTCTTGGGAGGTGAAGGTTGTGTATGTTGGTTCAATTGAAGATAATGCGGTGATGCAGCGAAAGCCGACGGACGTGTACGAGCCCGAAGGAGCGTTGTACAGGAACAGAGTGAAGACCCCGACGTGGGCACCGTGGTGCCAGTCGCCACCCCGGCGGAAAGCATGAATATTTCCACTTGGATAAGCTGCATCATAATCTGTATATAATCTGCCCACCCCATAACCTGCATTCCAGTTACTGTTAGATGGCCTAATCTCATCATAAGACAATGAACCATAAGTATTGATAGCTGTAAACTCTATCCATCCGCTGGCAGGAATGATGCCATAAGGCATTTCGTCAATTGTGCATTCTTCGCCAGCGCAGGCAATAGTATCATTAGTCCATTCCCAGACATTGCCTGATAAATCCCAAATTGTTGCTCCATTTGAAAGCGCAAGTTCTGCTTTGGAGTTTCTGCCAGTGCCATATTCAGGGTTAAGGCCATCATAACTTGCACTATCAGTTATACCCACATTTCCCCTATATAAGCCACCTCCAGAAGCAACAGTGCTGCCAATAACTCCATCTGCCCAATTTGCAGTTTGCTGCTCTATGTTTCTCGCAATAGTCATCCATTCCGCATTAGTCATTAGATTATAGCCAGTTCCAAGGCTTGCGCATTCCGCAATCGCATCAGTCTGGGTGATGCTTACCCATGGGGCGCTGTCTGCCTGTGATATTGGATTATTGCTGCCATCATTCTTTGCCTCATATTTCATAACGCAAAAGTCAGATGTATTGAATGCAGCATTGCCTGGGACTAATATCCAGTTTTCAGGGCATGAGCTTGCTGAAACAAATGTTGAAGCCAAAATAATTGCAAATAAAATTAATATGATTTTTTTCATTTTACATCACCTGTTTTCCAATAAATAATCATAATAACTATCTCCTATAAATCCAGAATATAAAAACCTTCCTAAAACAATTAAATACCCAATAAACTCTTCTGCACAGAATTATCTATTTTTTCTTTAATCTTCTTTTTATCTTCTGGCACAGGTTTTTTCTTAGTCTTTAATTCTGCATGTATCTTCTCGCCAATTTCATCTTCCATTTCAAGCCGTGTCATGATGATCTTGCTCCTGTCTATCACTCCAACAGGCACGCCAGCAAGCTTTGCTACCTGTATGCCGTAACTTTTGTCAGTGCTGCCTTCGATAATCTTTCTCAGAAAAATTATTTTATCATCTTTCTCCCTGACTGCAATGTTGTAATTCCTTATGCCTTCAAGCTTTTCAGCGAGCTTGTTCATCTGGTGGTAATGTGTTGCAAAGAGAGTTTTTGCTTTTATATTGTCATGTATATATTCTGCGATTGCCCATGCAAGCGAAACTCCATCATATGTGGAAGTTCCCCTGCCAATCTCATCCAGGACTATAAATGATTTTGATGTTGCATTGTTCAGGATGTTTGCAGTTTCAGTCATTTCTACCATAAATGTGGATTGTCCCATAGTAAGATCATCATAAGCACCAACTCTTGTAAAGATGCGGTCAACTGTGCAGATTGAAGCCTTTGCCGCAGGAATAAATGAGCCAATCTGCGCCATTATGATAATTAGAGCTGCCTGCCTCATATATGAAGATTTGCCAGCCATATTAGGGCCTGTGATTATCTGGATGAAATTGCCTGTGTCAATTGAGATGTCATTAGGTATATAGATGTCCTCAAGAGTCTCAAGCACTGGATGCCTGCTGTCAATTATGTGGATGTTGCCTTCTTCGTTTATAAAGGGTTTTGTATAATTGTTGTCAGCAGCAATCTTTGCAAGATTTACAATGACATCAAGTTCTGCGATAGATTGCGCAGTCTGCTGTATCTTGCTTGTCTGCTCTGCTATCTGCTTTATTATTGCCTGGAATATGTTGTATTCAAGAATATGCAGCTTTTCTTCTGCGCCAAGAATAAGCTCTTCCTGCTTTTTCAGCTCGTCTGTGATATATCTTTCGCAATTTGCCTGTGTCTGCTTTCTTATGTATTCCTGCGGCACAAGATGCAGGTTTGATTTAGTCACTTCTATGAAATATCCAAATACCCTGTTATATTTTATCTTCAGGGATTTTATGCCAGTCTTTTCCTGCTCTTTTTCTTCAAGACTTGCAATGTAGTTTTTTCCGTTTTTGGTTATATCTTTTAGTTTTTTAAGCTCTTCATCATATTCTGCTTTTATCAGGTTGCCCTCACGTAGGGATAATGGAGGGTCATCTTCGATTGATTTGTTTATTATATCATGGATGTTATCCAGTCCGTCCATATTTGCAATATTTTTGAGAATCTCTGAACTTGATTCTGCTATGATTCTTTTTATCTGGGGTATGAATGATAATGATCTCTGGAGCGCATTGAGGTCTCTTGCGTTTGCTGATCCATAGCTAATCCTGCTTATCAGCCTTTCAATATCAAGAATCTGCCTGAGATTCTCTCTTATGTCTTCTTGTTTTATCCTATCATCGAATAATTCCTCCACAGCTTCCTGCCTTTTTTTGATGTCTTTTATCTCAATAAGCGGTCTGAGGAGCCATTTCTTCATCAGCCTGGATCCCATTGGGGTTTTTGTCTTGTCCAGGATGCTTATAAGAGTCCCTCTTAAACTGTTTTCTCTTATGTTGCTCATCAACTCAAGATTGCGCTGTGTGCTTGCGTCAAGCACCATGAATTCAGAATCATTAAACTTTTTTATCTTATTGATATGAGATAATGATGTCTTTTGCGTCTCTATGAGGTAGCTTATCAATGCTCCTGATGCAGATATCATCTCTTCTTCATTTGCTATGCCAAATCCCTCAAGATTGATTACATTGAAATGCTCTTTAATTGTTTCTTTGCTTTTTTCATCCCAGTAATGCCTGTCATCATAGCCTGAGATTATGGTCCCAAGCTGACTTATGCTCTTTGCCCAGTCTGAATCTTCCTGCGATAAGGGTATTATGCATTCGCTGGGTCTGAACCTGTTGAGTTCAGATATAACTTTGTCCATGCTTTCTGCTTTTGATGTAAGAAATTCGCCTGTGGAGATGTCAGCTATTGCAATGCCGAATATGTCTTTATCCTTGATTATAGAAAAAATGTAGTTGTTGTTCTTCTCGTCAAGCAAACAATCTTCTATAATTGTTCCAGGGGTGACAATCCTTACAAGCCCCCTCTTTACAAGACCTTTAGCTTTTTTAGGATCTTCAAGCTGCTCAACTATTGCTACCTTGTAGCCTTTTCTTATTAGTTTTGCAAGGTACTGCTCAAGAGCATGATATGGTATGCCTGCAAGCGGTGCTCTAGTTTCGCCTTTGCCCCTTGCTGTCAGTACTATGTTAAGCTCCCTTGCGACAGTCTTTGCATCTTCATAGAATGTTTCATAGAAGTCGCCCATCCTGAATAAGCAGATGGCATCAGGATTCTGGTTCTTTATTTCCATATACTGGCGCATGCCTGGTGTAAGCTTCATATTATCCACATTTGATGAATATAGAGATTATTTAAATATGTTGCTAAAAAATTACTTCAATTTAGAATCTGCTTTTTCCCCTGGTGTGTT
>JAGLGH010000355.1 GCA_023144115.1 Nanobdellota archaeon
CCGCTGCCTATGGAGTTTATATTTGAAGGGGGCATGGAAGGTAAGGAAGAGCTTGAACAAAAAGAGGATATGGTCGGCGAGCCTTTGATTATAACAAATCCTAATCATTGGATCACAAAGGGTCTTGGGCTTGATGATGCAGCAGTATCTGGATACAATGCGGTTGTGCCAAAGAAGTCTGCGCATGGTCTGGTGTACAGTATAACAGCTAATCCAGTAATCTCAGTGTGGAATTTTGGACTTGGCAGAGTTGTTGCATATTCTACTGATGACGGCAGGGCATGGTCAGGTCCTATCCTGGGAGGAGACAGCTCAGTACTTATTCCGAGGATGGTAAACTGGGCAATAGAAGATCCAGACAGAAAAGACCGTTTTAATGTTGATCTTGAGGACACAAGGCTGGGCAAAAAAACAATAGTAACAGTACATGCTGATAAGATGCCTGAGCTTCTTGATTTTGTCTTTATCAAGACAGATGATAATGAATATACAACAGAATATTATCCTGTCCGCAAAGAATTCAGGGATTTTTTTGGATACAAGCAGGCAGTCAACTGTCCTTATGAATATATGAATCTTGGCATGAATCCGCATTTTTTGAATCTTGTCAGGAAAGGAACGTACAAGAAAGGAGAAATATTCAGGCTGGATGAGATAGAGAATATGGTCGAAAAAATAAAAAAGGACTCTGTAATGATTGAGCCTCTGACAATATATATGCGATGGCCTTTTGTGCTGATTGCGCTTGCGCTATTTATGATAGAGATATGCATAAGGAGGATAAGGGATTATAGGAGATGATTGAGATAAAATACTTTTCTGCCTGTTTTCAACTGGTGGAAAAGTTTTTTACGAGGTAACTAAGATGGCATACATAAAAAGAAACGTAAATTTCGGACTTTTAGCGCTTTTACTTGGCATGATTATGGTATTTATAGGATTTACCCTTTATTACCAGCAGACATTCAACACGCTTGCTGTAAATTATACTACAAAGCTTTCTCAGCTTGAGAAAGTGACGCAGGATCTTTCAAAGCATAAGGCAATACTGACCCATACAAAATCAGAATTGACTCAAACTGAGATTGATGTGGATGCTATCTCAAAAGAATATGAGGATCTTGAGGAAGCAAAGAGAATACTGAAGGGTGAGCTGGATACGACTAAAAATAATCTAAATACAAAGATTTCAGAGCTGAGCAGCGAAAAAAGGCTTACGCGGGAACTCAATGATACAATAAAGGCAAAAGAAGCTGACATAAAGAAATGGAAAGATCTTTATGATGCAGAAGTGGTGGAACACAATAGATGTGAGACTAGGCTTGATGATTGCGATGATGATCTTGATGCATGTGAAGCTGCATGTCCATGATGAGATGATAATAAAGTAAGATTAAGATAAGAAAATAATGAGAAACAAAAAATGAAAAACTTCAGGCAGATATTAGAGGAAGTGAGCAGTACACTACTTGTGTTTATGCTGTTTGATACTATTCTTACAGCAGCTATAGTCTTCCTTATATCTTATCTTGTGCTTTCATTTTTTAATATCTATGGGTATTGGTCTTTGATACCAGCGATAGGTATCTTTCTTTTTGAAGGATTGAAAAGAATGAGAAAGAATAGGCTTAAGATAGTCGAGGATTCTTATGATTTCCTTAGGGAGAAGCTGAGAACAGCAAAGGATTATCTTGCAGTTAAGAATCCTTTTGTAGAGGATCTTCAGGAAGAGATTAGCAGTGATATTAAAAAAGTAAGATCAGGGACATTTTTCAATGAAAAGAAAACAAATATAAAGATAGCAGCCATAATCTGCCTGTGCATATTTATAGTTGTACTTGCGCCTTATCATTTTGTGCTTTTTGATTTCAACAAGGCAGTTTCAGATGTTTTGAAAGAGAGGAATAAGACTATTGATCAGGCAAGCATAATAAAGCCTGAATATGAGCGTATGCTTATAGAAGATGAATGGTATGGAGATTTCAGCCTTGGTCAGCTCGGAGAAGAAGAGATACCGATACAGCTGATTGAATCAAATTATAAGTTGACATCTGATATTGTGCAGGATCCTGAAAAAAAAGATTTTGATGATATATACCCTGAGGGAGTTACTGTGTCACGTGCAGGATCTTATAAGGCGCGCATAGAAAAGGAAAACCAGGATATAGTTAAAAATTATTTTAAGGAGATAGCTAAATAAAAAATTTCCAGAGGAAATTTTTTCAAGGAGGTATAAAGATGAGAAGATATAAAGAGATATTTGATCTTGTTTACAAAGAAATAGGCAAGGTAGTTATAGGTCAGCATGAAATGGTTGAGCAATCCCTAATAGGCATGCTATGCGATTCCAACGTGCTGCTTGAAGGATATCCTGGGCTTGCAAAGACACTTGCGATCAATACGATTTCCCAGATAATGGACATGAAGTTCTCAAGGATACAGATGACTGCAGACCTCATGCCCTCAGATATAACCGGGACGTATATCATCGAGGAGACTGCTGGCAAAAGGAGTTTCAAGTTTCAGCAAGGTCCTGTATTTGCGAACATAGTCCTTGCTGATGAGATAAACAGGGCTACGCCAAAGACGCAGTCTGCGCTTCTTGAGGCGATGCAGGAGAAGCAGGTTACAGTAGGTAATAATACTTTTAAACTTGACAGGCCATTTTTTGTGCTTGCTACGCAGAACCCGATAGAACAAGAGGGAACATATCCTCTTCCTGAGGCTCAGGCAGACAGGTTTCTTCTTAAGGTAAAAGCCAGTTATCCTACTCCAACTGAGGAGCTGAAGATAGCGCATATCTATAGTTCTGAGATTAATCTTGGAAAGCCTAAGGTGCTTCTTAATGTAGACAAATTGATAAGGCTGCAGCAGCTTGTGAAACAGGTGCCTATTGCTAATGACCTTAAGGCAAAAGTGATAAAGATAGTGACAAGAACAAGGAAAATGCCTGATGTAATAGAATTCGGCGCATCTCCAAGGGCTTCCATAGGGCTGATACTTGCAGCTAAGGCAAGGGCTCTTATGAGAGGAAAGAACAATGTAAGTTCTGAGGACCTGGAAGAGCTTGCATATCCTGTAATGAGACATAGGATAATTCTTAATTTTGAAGCTGAGAGAAAAGGTATGACAACAGATGATGCGATAGCTGAAGCTATAAAAAAGGTGAAATAGGATTATGATAACAGCAGAATTCCTAGACCAGTTGTCAAGGTTCAGCCTTATTGTGCATAAGAGGGTGACTTCCAATTATGCCGGACCGAGGAGATCTGTGACTCATGGCAGGGGCATAACATTTAAGGATCACAGGATGTATTCTCCTGGTGATGATTTCAGAAGCATTGACTGGAAAGTATTTGCGCGCACTGATGACCTTTATATCAAGAACTTTGAGGAAGACAGGAATCTCATTGTGCATATCATAATAGACAATAGTGCAAGCATGAATTTTCGTTCAAATGAGTTCACTAAGTTTGAATATGCTTCTATGCTCGGAATCGGTTTTGCTTATCTTACTCTGAGGGAGAATGGGAAGCTGCAGTTTGCTACTTTTGCAGATAAAATGACTGTATTTTCTTCAAGAAAAGGCAAAAGCCATATAATGGCAATGCTTGACTACCTTAATACGCTGAAGCAGGGGAAAGCCTCTGATTTCAGCGGATGCATGTTGAGATACAAGAAGTATATTTCCAGCAGATCGCTGATAGTCATAATCTCTGATTTCTTATATGACCTAAGCCAGATAGAGATTCCTATATACCTGTTTGGTGGTCATAATATAAAGCTGGTACAAGTGCTTGACCCGTTGGAGCTGAACATGGAAGGCATTGAAGGCGATTATAATCTTCAGGATCTTGAAACTGACGAAAGCATGAGAACATATATCAGCAGGAAGATGAGGAATGAATATAAAAGCAAGCTTCATGAGCATAATGCCAAGATAAAAGAGCTTTGTGATAAGACTGGTGTTGATTTCTATCCTATATCAACAGACAAGTCTATATTTGATTCTTTTTATGAAGTGCTTAGATAAAAATTTCCTTTTGAAACACCAGATTTTATCCTCTTAAATATTTAATAATGCTTTTGGCAGTGCCCATGAAATCTTCTATCATTTCACTTGTTGTTACATACTTGCCTTCGTTGATATCTCTTCTTTTGTAATCTAAGGCATATCCAATAGAATCAAGTTCCACCATTTCAGATGGATTCATATATCCTTTCTCTTCAATCCCTTCCTGGATATCACGCACTTTTAGATATATGTTCTGTGCAGGCACCTGGCTCATCTTTAACTCATATTGTCTCATTGCCTGCAATTCTTCTTCTGTCAGTCCTGGTTTTTCTTCCCTTACTTTTGATTCCAGACTGTCATCATCATCTCCTGTGAACAGTTTCCTGATATCTACTTTTTTTGGTTCAGGCAGCGTGATCCTTTCCATATCCTCTTTGATTCTCTTTTGTCTTTCAAGCTCCTGTTGCTCTTGAAGAATAAGATTTTCCGCCTCTTTTATCATGGAGCGTTCCTTTTCCTGCAGTTCCTTAAGCTTTTTTATCTTTTCTGCAGGAGATAGATTTTTGAGTTCTTTAGTTATATCTTCTTCAGCCATTTTGTTTAGTCAAAAGTTTACTGCGCAAATTTTTGAAAGTTATTCCCTTTTATAATGTTTCTTTTATTATGTATAACAACTATTCAACAAGAGATTTTCAAAACAAATCTTTTGTCTATCTCCAGGCAATCATGCCATGGGATTTCTTGAAATTTTTATAGATGATGTAACTTTCTCCTGTGACCATGCCTTGTGCGCCCTTTTTCTCTGCTGAGATCATATCCTGCTCTGCGCGTATCTCTTTTGTAGATCTAGGCTTTTTTTCGCCAGTTTTCTTTTCTTTTTTTTCAATGCCCAGAAGTTCTCCAAGTCCTCCAAATATGCCTATGAAGGGAGTAAGGACAGTATCTCTCTTCTCTTTAAGCTTCTCTTCTTTAATATCTTCTTTAAATATTTCTCCTCTTTCCCCAAGATATTTTTTCAGGTCATCTCCAAGCTCTTCCATTGCAGCTTTCAGGGAACTATCAATTGTTCCGATAAGCTCAAGATCTTCATCGTCTTTCAGTTCTTTGTATTTTTGCACTTCTTCATCACTCCATGCATAGGTGCGGAAAGTTATCTTCACTTCACCTGCATGTTGAGGCCCTCTCTGATAGCCCTCTGCCTGGTATGCCATGCTTGGCATTGACCTATATTGGAAATTTAGGAGCAGGCATGCCCATACTTTTTTGCAGTTTTCAGGCTTTTTTCTGAGGAGGATCTCAACTTCCATCATTGAGCCTTCAAATGAGCTGACAAGGTCAGCACTCCCCTGCATATGCTCTTTTGATTGAAGTCTTTTCATGTAACGGAGATAAGGTTTTACCCAGTCCATATACATCCTTATTATATCAAAATGCTGCCTTAAATATTTAATCATGAATGTTTTTCTTGTTTTCAATTCCTCATAAGTCTTTTCTTTCCATTGGATAAAAGTCATGAGTTTTCTTTTAAGGACATTTCTCAGGTTAAGGTTGAAATCAAGCGCATCAACATATCTATTTACATCTCCTGGTTTTAAAGGAGGCGCGCTAAAGAACAGATCTGGGAGAACAGTATATTGCAGTTCCCGCGCCATGCCATATACAGATGCAGGATTCTTTCCCCCTCCTTCTACCAGATCAATCCACATGCCTTTCAGCGTAATCTCAGAAGCGTTTTCTTTGGGGTGCTCCCAGCTATCCCTATAATAGAATAATTTCTCGTCAATCACCCTTAGTTCTCTAACCATCTGGAACAGCTCTTTTATGAATTTGCCGATTGTTGCAAGATATTGCGTAATTCTGTCCTGCTGTATGCCAACCCTCTGCTGCGATACACCAAAGAAAGTAGAATGCTCGCTTGCAGCAAATATATCAGTGATCTTATCTACAGTAGCATAAGCAAAGTCATATTTTGCATGATTCATAAGCCAGTAATATACTTCTTCAAGATTTGGCTTTTGAGAATCAATGATAATGAGATATCTATCTGCTGGGGCAGGATAGCCTGTCTTGAACAGTTGTGGTGTTGTGAATGCTCCGAATACATATTCTTCAGGTTTTTTAAACCCAAACTTCTTCAAACGCTCGTCAACATCCATATTTAATGAATTGATTGCTATAGTATATAAATATTTCTTATTTGGGTGTAAATTGTAGTCGGTGTTAGTGCTTGGAGATGATATCAGAATAATTTAGTCTAAACCAGATTAGTATAATCTAGATTATATTCTCATCTTTTATAAATAACAATAACAAAGCCTACTTTGTCAATCAATTCTGATCCAGTCTTGCTGCATAGTTCTTCAGCAGCTTTTTTCTTCTCAGTGTTCTCTATGAAACTCTTCAGGAATTTTATTTTTATCAATTTTCTCTTTTTTAGAAGCTGTTTTATCTGGATTATGGTCTCTTCAGTAAGCCCTTTCTTCCCTATTCTTATTATTGGATTCATAATCTTTGCTTTTTGCCTGAGCTCTTTGATTGCTTGTTTCTCCATAAAATATTCACCTGTTTCGCTGGTTGTGGTCTATTATTCTTCTGTGTTTTAGTTCTTTTATGTGCTGATTTTTATCTTTAATTACCTGTGTTATATCTAATGTCAGTTTGTTGATCATGAATGCTACATGCTCTCCTCCAAGGAAATGAGGAAGGATAACATAATCGCTTCCTTTTTCATACAGTTCAAGCGCATCATCAATATCCATTGCAGTTACGAATGTTATTGCCTTGCTGTCTGATTTTTTTATTGTTTTAAGCAGAAGAACATTGTCATGCTTATCTGGGATTGTTGATATTATCATCTTTGCATCCTTGAAATTAATCCTTTCAAGAATCTCCATATCACCTATATCTCCATAGAGGCAGGAGATTTTTCTTTCCATAAGGTCGCGAATTACTTCAGGGTTAAAGTCAATAATAAGTATGCTCTTCTTCATCTTTTTTATAGTCTTGTATATACTGAATCCTACCCTGTTATGTCCGCATAGCACTATATCATATTTAGGCTTTTCTGCCATGTATTCAAAATGGAATTTCTTATGAGGCAGTATTTTCTCAAAAATCTTAAGCTTTTTCTTAAGCATGAGATAGAGCTGGTTGTCAAAATTTATGTAGTAGGAAGTCAGACCCATGGTTATCAGGGCAAGCATTACAGTAAGTGTGTATATATCCTGGTGGATGTGTCCAATAATCATTCCCTGCGCAGCAAGGATAAGGGCGAATTCGCTGATCTGGCTAAGTGATATTGATGAGAGAAATGCAGGTCTTTTCTTATATCCCATCATTGTGATAATGACCATGCAAAGCAAAGGCTTGAAAAGGATAATAAGCAGCAGGAAGCATATGAGCGGCACTAGGATATTTGCCACTGCGCCAAAACTTATGCTCATGCCTATGGATACAAAAAATATTGTGGCAAAGAAATCTTTGAGAGACATTACCTTGCCTATTATCTCATAGTTGTACGGAAGGTTAGCAAGAGCAACTCCTGCGATAAAAGCTCCAATGACAAGAGATATGTTAAGGGTCATAGAAAATATGCAGAAGAAGAAAAGAACTGATATTGATGCAAGGAAAAGAAGCTCTTTTGTCTTTGCTGCAAATTTGAATAAAGATGGCAGGATGTATATGCTTAGGAAAAATGATATCACTATAAGGAAGATTATCTTAAGGATTGAAAGTATTATAAGATCTATTGAGAATGATGTATTTGCCAGCATTGCCAGTGCTATTATTGCTATAAGATCTTCCATCAGCAGCACACCTAAGACTATCCTGCCATGAAGAGTATCAAGTTCCCTCTTGTCTGAAAGCAGCTTGACTACTACCATTGTTGATGAGAATGCGACAATTATTCCAAGATATATGCCGGTTATAGCATTGTAGCCCAGTACTCTTGTGAGAATAAACCCTGTTATGAAGAGGAAAAGCATCTTGAGAGATCCGCCAATTGTCGAGACTTCAGCAACATTCTTCAGCCTTTTGAAATCTATCTCAAGTCCTACAATAAACAGGAGGAAGGCAATTCCAATCTCTGATAAGGTATTTATGAGTTCAACTTGCTTGACAAGCCCTAGTACTGGGCCTATCATCAATCCGCTTATTATGTATGCAGGAATCAATGGCTGCTTCAGTCCTTTGGCGAGATATGCGAAAAGCGTTGCTACTATAAGGACAATGCCCAGTTCCACAATAACAATATTATATATCATGATTTTGGTTGAATTTTATTGCAATGAATTTTATACTCAGAAATGTCAATA
>JAGLGH010000356.1 GCA_023144115.1 Nanobdellota archaeon
TGCTTTGAAAAGTATTATACCAAACATTTTAAAAAGATAAACAAAAGTAATAAATGCATGGCACCTGATTATGGCATAAGCCTTGATCTCTCCAAAGATCTTGAATCTGATATAAGAATAGCAAAACAGATGGAGCAGGCAGGATCAAAGAAAGAGCCTGAGGCTGGCAAAAAAGAGCCAAAAGCCAAAGAAGATAAGAAAAAAGAAACTCAAACAATAAAATCTGGCAAAGCTAAAGCATCATCATTCAACTGGCTGACTGCGCTTTTCATTCTAATTCTCATATCTGCATCTTTAATTACAATGTATCACTCATTAGATCTTCCTTATTATAATGACAGAGCAGAATCAGTAGTGGAGGAGCATATCAGGAATAGCATAATTCAGCAGGTATCGCAGGCAAAAGATATGCTTCCTGGTGAGAAAGCAGCTGCTGCAGAAGAACAATATCAGGAAGTAATGCAAAGCGCTAAAATTAAGGAGATGGTCAGCGATACTGCGCAGGTATTGAAGGCAGCTTATAGGGATAAGACAGGGCAGAATTATCTATATGGCGCAGATCCGTATCATTATTATAAACTGATTAAGGAGATTATAGAAGAAGACAAGAAAATATCAGATGGTTTGCCTCGTATCTATGCGTTATCTTTCAAAATAATGAATTTCTTTAATAGCAATATGACACTCAAAAACTCAATATTCTATCTGCCGGTGTTTTTTGGCATATTATCAGTAATCCTGCTTTTTTTTATAGTCAGGAGATTTACTGATGATATTGCAGCATTTCTGGCAGCGCTTTTCTTTGTCCTGAATCCTACTTTTTTTACAAGTACAAGGGCAGGCTTTATTGACACAAATTCCCTTAATCTCCTGATTTCAATGCTCCTGATTTATCTATTCCTGCATACTGCAGAATTCAAGAAAAAATCCATATTCACAGCAGTTCTTATCATTCCTCTGGTCTGGCTGTTCAAGTCAATCTGGACTGGGTGGTATTATATTGTGGTTATCATGATAGTATATGTTGTTGCTTTCCTCTTATTATATGCAGGCTGCAAGACAGTGAGACTTAAATCAAAGAAAAGTATGTCTTTAATATTCATATTGCTTGCTGCTGCAGGCAGCATGGCTTATTTATTTATAAAATCAGGATATATGCAGCATATCCTTGCAAGATTCAGATTCAATGAAGGATTTTTCCCTACTGGCTTTATCAATATTGGAGAACTTCAGGGCGCTTCCCTAAAAAGACTTTCTGCTGAACTTGGAGGATATGCAATAGTGATATTTGTCTTGTGCTGCATTGCCTTTATAATATGGACAATCATAAAAGAGCTTAAGGTAGTATCGAAAAGAGAGATAAATTTCCGTACCATGGCTAAAAACTTTAGTTTCAGGCTTTTCATAGTTGTTTATTTTGTCTTGCTTGCTTTCCCTCCTCTTTTTGCGCAAAGGTTTACAATATATTTTGTGCCTGCTTTCTGCATGGCATTAGGTCTTGGGCTTTATTATGCAATGCCAGCGCTTATGCGCTTAGTTAAGTATTTAAATCTTAACATAAAGAAGAAATATTTAAAGACAGCATTAGTGATAATCATATCAATCCTGCTTCTCTCATCTGTCCTGGGTGAACTTAAACTAAGCATGATGACAAGGCCGCATATGAATGATGCTATTTACAATACTGCGCTTGAGATAAAATACAATTCCACAAAGGATGCAAAGATAAATCTCTGGTGGGATAATGGTTATCTTTATCAGGCAATAGCTGAGAGGGATGTAGCTTTCCATGGCGGATCTTTTGAAGGTCCAAGGCTGCACTGGATGTCAAAAGCCTTGCTTATAGATGATGAGAATCTTTCAGCAGGAATAATCAGGATGCTCAACTGCAATTCAGAGCAGAAAGCATTTGGGCTGGTATCAAAAAAGATAGGCAAAGCTGAAGCAATTGACACACTGCATAAGATACTTCCAATGGCAAAAGAGGATGCTGAGTCATATATCAATAGCAGCAGTCTGCCTGAGAAGCTAATTGATTATACTCATTGTGAGCCAAAGGAATCATTTTTGATTGTGGGAGACGAACTTATAAGAACAATGTCTATCCTTTATTCTTATGCTAATTTTGATTTTAAAAAAAACTATGATAAGCTTGATATAAAGGGAATGGATTTTGAAACTGCAATAGGCCATCTAATGAGCAGATACAACATGTCAGGAAAAGAAGCAGTTGCATATAGCATAGAACTATCACAATATGATTCTAAGGCTCTTCCTGAACAGTCATGGATGTCAGATTCTGAACCATGCAAAGAAGAAAATGACCTCTTAATATGTGTCAAAGACTTTGTAATCAATCTCTCAGCAGATGACATAAGCTACAAGAACATGCATCCTCCTTCATTCACATTCTATAATGGCACTCTGATGAGAAAAGAATATGAAGATGCAAAATTAAAATATGCTGTAGTTCTGATAAAAGAGCAGAATGATTATATCATGTATTTTGTTGATTCTGAATTTGAGAAGAGCATGCTATTCAGGATGCTTTATCTTGATGGAAAAGGTCTGGAAAAGTTTGAATTATTCAACAAAGAAACAATACCACAGGCAGTGGTTGCTTATAAGATAGTCTGATTTTAGATATGTTTATATATTACCATCTCTATAATCTGATAAAGTTTAATAATTTAGTTCATTACTTATAAAAAAGAGGTGATATCTTGAAAAGATTCAGTCTAATTGTAGTTATAGTCCTTATTTTAACGATAAGTGGTTTGAGTATGAGTACATTTAATTCTGATGCATTACTAATCGACTCTAATGTGAGCCTGGGTGCAGAAAGCAATACTTTAACAGGAGCAAGCGTAGCTATGATAACAAAAAGAATCTCATTGGGAGAAGAACCTCAGACAATAATACTCAAAAACATAGATAAAGTTATATTCAATGTAGATGAGGAAAGCCACACTGCGCAGATAAGGAGGATATATTCAGATTATCTAATAATGAATGTGAAGTCTTTTGAAGGAATTGATGTCAATCTCTATCTGGACAAGACAGAAAAAGTGGATGTCAATGCAGATGAAGTATATGATTTAGCAATGACATTGCACGAGATAATATCAATAAACTTAGTAAACATCACATTTGAGAAGATTGCAGAAAGCGTTATAGCAATTCCAGAAGAAGTGATTCCTGAGGAGCCAATTCCAGAAGAGATAATAGAAGAGGAAATAGTGCCTGAAGAAGTTCTTATAGCAGAACCAATAATTCAAGAGCCTCCAGAGCCAAAATCTAAAGCATGGGTAGGGATAATAGGTATCATTGTAGCAGCTATTATAATATATGTTGGATTCTGCCCAAGGAGAAAGATTTGCCAAAAGAAAAAAGTTCAACAAAAGAAAAAGCTACGGCAAAAGAAAGAAGTTCTGCAGAAGAAAAAGCAGTAGATAAAAACAAATATTATCTATTTCAGGTAATGGCACTGTAATTTTTTATTTATTTTTTAGAACATCAATTTTCTTTTCAAGTTGCTTAAAGAACAATTCATTATCATACTGAGAATATGCTTCCAGTCTTACTTTGAATTCTGGGATTTTCTTAATGAATTCAGCAACTGTTTTGCTTGTTGCTTTTCGCGCATTCATACCATACCCTTTTTTTTGGAGATATAAAGCATTAAGCTCTTGCTCAAACTGCTTCTCAATAGGTATAGAAAGAATAGGTTTTTTTAG
>JAGLGH010000357.1 GCA_023144115.1 Nanobdellota archaeon
AGTTGCAAAGATAATTGAAGAAGAAGAAGAACCTGAGCAGGCAGAGGAAGAAGAAATAAATAAAGAAGAACCAGCTGAAGAACAAGAAACAATTGAAGAAGCTGAACAAGAAGAAGAAATTGAAGAACAAGAAGAAACAGCTGAAGAATCTGATTCAACAGGAGAAGCTTTATCACAGATACTCTATCAAAAATGAAGCCTAAGGATGCATGGGTAATAATACCTGGCTATAATGAAGAACAAAATATAGCTAAAGTTATTGAAAAAACCCTTAAATTCTGCAGAAATATTGTGGTTGTGGATGATGGATCATCTGACAATACATCAGAGAATGCAGCCAAAGCTATTGCGCTAAAGCATATAGTAAACCTTGGCAAAGGAGCTGCGCTCAAGACAGGTGTTGAGTATGCGATAAGGCAGGGAGCACAAATCATTATAGCTCTTGATGCTGACGGTCAGCATGACCCAGCTATGATACCTGAATTCCTTAAAGCGCTTGATAATTGCGACATTGTCTTCGGATACAGGAAGATGTCTGGCAGGATGCCACTTGTTATGAGGCTAGGAAACTGGACAATCAATACAATGACAGAGATTCTCTTTGGAATTAAACTAAAAGATACGCAAAGCGGATACAGGGCTTTCAAGACTAGAGCATACAGAAAGCTCAGATGGGATGCAACAGACTATTTTGTAGAGACTGAGATGGTAGCTAATGTAGGAAAGAAAAAGCTTAAGTATAAGCAGATACCTATAGCTACTATCTATGCAGATAAATACAAGGGCACAACTGTGATTGATGGAATTAAGATTGTGCTGAATATGATTTGGTGGAGGATTACAAAATGATTATCGGAATTCAATTGATGGCAATAATATTTATATTAATTATGATATACCTGACATTTCTTTATTACAAGAAAAGCCACTATTCTGCTGCCTCGCTTTCATTGTGGATGGCAGTATGGCTCGGAGCATTGCTTCTTGTGCTGTTCCCTGAGACATTGTATGGAATAATGGAAACACTAAAGATAGAAAGAACTGTTGACTTCTTTGTCATAAGCGGCTTCATGTTCTTCACAGTGCTGATATTCTACCTTTACAATACAGTCAAGCAAATGCAGAGGAAGATGGAAAGACTAGTTCGGAAGATTGCTATTGATGGGAAGAAGGATAAATGAATTATTGAAAGAATTATCTTATTAACAGCAAGAAGTATTTTTTGTTAATAAGAAACATATAGAAAAATTCAAGATGGTATCAAAAATACTATTTTTCACAACAAACTTTCACCCTTATTTAGGAGGGCTTGAGAACTATGTTCTTGAACTTGCATCAAGACTGGTGAAAAAAGGACTCAAAGTAGATGTGCTTACTTATAATGTTAAGGGGATTGATGAATATGAAGAATATAAGGGCATAGGCATTTACAGGATACCATGTTTTGACATTATGAAAGATGTATATTCCCTGCCTCGCTTTAATGCAGATACAAAAAGAATTTTAAAAGAGTTAGCAAAGAATGAATATGATTTTGTCATTACTCAGACAAGATTCTTCTCCAGCTCATGGCTTGGCATGAGATTTGCCAGGAAGAATAAAATAAAGCATATACACACAGAACATGGCAATGTGCATGTCAGGCATGATAATAAGATTATACAATCTCTTGCATGGCTTTATGACATGACAATCGGCAAGAAGATATTCAGGACTGCATGGAAGGTCATAGGAATCAGTAAAGCTTGTTGCAATTTCGCCATTAAGATGGGAGCTAAGCCTGCAAAGGTTGTTCTCATACATAATTCTGTTGATACTAATGTATTTAAGCCTCAGGAAAAGGAAAAGATGGGTTTAAACTATTCTTTTGTCATATCCTATGTAGGCCGCCTTATTTATGCAAAAGGCATACAAGACCTGATAGAAGCCCTCTGGACAGTCCAGAGAGCTCTGCTTCTTGTTGTAGGAAAAGGACCTTATATTAAAGAGCTTAAGAAACTGGCAAGGGAAAAGAGAGTAGATGTCATGTTCTTAGGCGAGAGAAAGGCAAATGAGATCATCAAGTATCTCAATGCCTCAGATGTCTTTGTAAACCCTTCATACTCTGAAGGTCTGCCCACATCTGTTCTTGAAGCAGGAGCATGCGGCGTGCCTGTGATTGCCACTGACGTTGGCGGCACAAGAGAGATTATTGGTGAGCAAGGGTTTTTGGTTAAGCCGCATGATGTTCAGGCATTGAG
>JAGLGH010000358.1 GCA_023144115.1 Nanobdellota archaeon
ATTTTTTTCGCTGCAATTGAGACAGCAATCATAATGTTTCCTTTCTCCTTCATCTGTCTGATAAAAATAATCCTCATTCATTTCGCTCATCCATAAGATATTATTTGTCTGAAGATTATCTCTCTTTTTCTCATAACCTTTGATTATGCAATTAGGAAAACAATCAATTCTCATATCAATGCCTTTTGAACAACCATAATCTACTGCATCCTTTACATGTCTCCAGCTTTCTGATATCTTTGGAATAATCTTCATATTCTTTTTTGCAGTGCCTTTAATAAACACATTTGAGAATTTAATTATTGGAATATTTTTCCCTACTGCTAAATCAATTATTTCTCTTAATCTGAGCATATTCATCTTGTTTACAACAATATTTACTATGCATTCAATATCACTGAATCTTAAGATGTTTCTGATGCCCAGTAGGGTTTGTTCAAAAGATTCTGATTGAGTCAGCTTGTTGTGCAGTTCTTTATCTGGGCCATGCAGGGAAGTATATACATATTTGAGTCCCTTTTTATGCAAATGGTTGCATAGTTTTTGATTGGAAAGCATCCTTGCATTTGTTATCAGCCCAATGGCAAGCTCTTGGTTATAAATAAAATCAATAATTTTCAAGAAGTTCTTGTCAATAGTAATCTCCCCTCCAGAAAGCAAGATCATATCTGCTTTTGGTTTGATTTGCAGGATTTTACGATAAATTTTTTGAAAACTGAGTTCAATATGATCATGATTATCCTTAAAGTGGCAGAATAAGCAGTTATTATTACATACATTTGCTGCTTTTATTATCGCTTTTTTCATTTTTTAAAATGCCACTCAAATTAATGTTCTTTTTACCGTATATTACATCTGTCTCAACTTAATTTCCCCTCAATAAATAGAATCTATGGATAATATAAAAACATTTCCTTAATTTGATGGCAAACTTTATTAAAGGCCAATATAATCTTCAAAATATGCTCTGTGATGTTTTGTTTATTCATATACCAAGATTGATTTCAAAATCACTTACAATAAATTTGATTCCCATTGGTATCTTTTCTATTGCTGATTTCATATCTAATCGAGGTATATCAACAAAGATTCTGCATATGGGAATAGAACAAGAATTGAATGCCAAGTTTGATGTTGCTGGATTTATTAAGGAAAACAATATATCAATTATCTGCCTTGATCTTCATTGGCATCATAGTGCTCATGTTACTTTAAAAGAAGCAGAAAGAATTAAGGGTATGAATCCTGATTGCAAAATTGTGCTTGGTGGAAATACTTCATCTTTCTTTAGCAAAGAGATTTTGCAGGAATATAGTTTTATTGATTATATAGTTAGAGGCGATGGAGAAATACCTTTATTTGAGCTTGTAAAACAACTAAAAGGAAATTCAGACTTGTCAAAAGTGCCTAATCTGTCATGGAGGGAGGGGTGCCAAATAATACAAAATAACCAGACCTTTGTTGCAGATCAGAATCTGATGAATAATCTATCTTTTACTAACTTTTCTCTTTTGCAAAATTATGAACGCTATCTTAACTATTTTTTAGATGAGATTATTCATAATAAAAGAGTTATATATTTTAATTGTGGAAGAGGTTGCCCAGTGAATTGCTCATTTTGCGCTGGTTCTAACATCTCTCAAAAAATAATAAATAATAGAATAAGACCAGAACTAATGTCCTATTGGGCTGTAATAAGAGAACTGAAAAATATGAAACAATTTGGAATCAATTGCTGGTATACATGCTTTGATCCATATCCCCATTCTGATTACTATGCAACTTTATTCAAAAAAATAAGAGATAATGATATTAAACTTAATTTATATTTTGAATGCTGGTCTCTCCCTTCAAAAGAGTTCATTGATGAATTTTCAGGAACATTTCTCGAAGATTCTACACTAATAATCTCTCCTGAAACTGGATCTAATAAGGTGAGGAATAAAAATAAAGGTTATTTTTATTCCAATAAGCAATTATTGAGCATATTAAATTATATTGAAGAAAAAGGAGTTAATTGTATCTTATCTTTTGCAGCAGGATTACCGTTTGAAACCAAAGAAGATATTTTCAGAACGTTTGTTCTTATACATCATATAAAAAGGAATTATAAAAAGATTGAATTTACTTTTAGTTCAATAGCTTTGGAGCCTGCATCTCCAATCTACCTTAAGCCTAGTTTGTTCGAAGTGATTTCAGAACGAAGTTCTTTTGATGCTTTTTGCAGTAAGGATACTGATTTAGGATATCATACTGATAATCTCACAAAAGAAGAAATTAATGCAGCTATAGAACTTATGAAAATCGAAGCTAACTCAGAGGATAATATGTACTCTCCTTTTAATATATTGAAATCAAGGATGGTAAAAAATGAGCCCTTAAATTTTCCAGAGATTCTTCAGGACATTAGTAAGTTTCATAAGCATTAGCCATTGTGAACAAAATGAACATTAATGCTAAATAAATATAGAAACTATTATAAATATAAATTTAATTTGAATATATAGATGAGAAGAGTAGATTTAATGTTAAGTCAACAATGCAATACTAATTGCATATTCTGTTATCTTCATGGCATCAAAAAATCAGATTATGATTTTAGTTTTGATAAGATAAAAGAGACTTTGGAAAATGGCGCAGCCAAGGGTTATAAAGAAGTTTATATCTCTGGCGGCGAACCTACACTTAATAATAAGCTTCCGGAAATAATAGCATATGCAAAGAAACTTGGCTTTCAGGACATAAAAATAATGACAAATGGCCTAAGGATGTCATATCCCAATTTCCTAAAGAAACTGATTGGTTGCGGATTAAATCAGCTGGCGTTTTCATTGCATGGATCTGATGCCAAAACTCATGATTTTCATACAAATTACAAAGGAAGCTTTGAATTAATTGAAAAAGCCATAGACAATGCATTAACCTATAAAGATAAATTAAAAATAGAGGTAAATTCAGTAATAACAAAATATAACATCCACAAAATAAATTATCTTGCTGAATTTGCTTTGGCAAAAGGAATAAACCATATCCATTTTCAATTGATTGTTCCTAATTCTGAGGGCAATAAAAAACTGTTTCCAGAGATTAGAGACATAAAATATTATTTTGCCGAAGTTATTGAAAAATATGGCGATAAATGCGATGGATTGACCTTTGGATTTGTCCCTTTTTGTTACCTTCCTGATTATGAAGATTATATTGTGAAATTTGATATTTCTACAAAATTCTTTTCAAACTGCAATAATCTGTTCTTATCCTGGAAAGATTCATTATTAAAAAATAAGAAAATAGAGACAGAATGCCAGTCCTGCAGATATTTTCAGCATTGCAGGGGTTACTGGAATCTTGAAGATTGACGAATAGAAAATACGCAAAAATAAATCATACAATTGAAAAATGAAAATCGCAATGCCAATATCATCAGCAAAAGAGATAGATTCTTTATTGTCAGCAAATCCTGATGAGTTTTTTTGCGGTATGGATTTTGGGGGTGATGTTGCCTATAATCGGAGGGAGATGGGCTATGCCAATCTCAGCTCTTACGAAGAATTAAAGGGAATTATCTCTAAAGCGCACACAAATAATGTTAAAGTATCATTTGTGATTAATGCTCAGATATACATGCCTGCCCAAATTGAATTCATGAAAAAAGAGATTAAGCAATTATCTGCAATTGGTGTGGATAATATAATCACTTCATGCCTCACACTTATGGAATATATCAGAGAAAATTATCCTAATCTTGGAATAATAGTGACTTCTGTGATGGGGCTTTTCAACAGTGAGGCAATCATGCAATTCAAGGAATTAGGCGCATCCAGAGTAATCCTGCCTCGCGATGTGACTATAGCAGAGATTAAGGAAATGAAAAGACTGTGCCAGGGCGTAGAGTTTGAAGTTTTTATAATTGGGTGGAAATGTTCAAATACTGACTGTTTTTGTTTTGGATTCCATGATAGGCAAAATCATTCTGCTTTGACAAACTTGTGCTGTCTTGATTATAAGGTAACTTCAAAAAATCCGCTTCAAAGCGCTAGGCTCGAAGGATTCTTCAGGAATAATTCCTTATGCAGTGAGAGGGCATGCGGCGCATGCAAAATAAAGGAATTGGCTGATATTGGAATAGATTATATCAAAATAGTGGGAAGGAGGCTGCCGCTTAAGCAAAAGATGAATCTGTTAAACTTCATAAATAAAGTCAAAGCTTTGAATAACCAAATCCAGGACATAAAAGAGATTAAAGTAAAAACCAGGAGATTATATAAAGAGCATTTTGGGATTGAATGCACTCCCGAATATTGCTATTTTTAGGGATAATATAAAAAAGAAATTTAAGGAAATAAGATGAAAAGAAACATAGAACGCGCCAGGTTTATTGCAAGCAGTGAAAATCTGAATATAGATCTTTCCAAATTTGATAGAATTTATTTTGGCAATGAGTTTACTGACACATTGCTGCCAAGAGCTGAAAGACTCAAAAGACTATCTAATTTGGTGAAGAAGGATATTACTTTAGTTACTCCATTCATTACCCAGAGCAAGATAGATAATATTGCAGAATTGCTTGAAGTCGCCAAGGTCTCAGACAATGTTTCTGAGGTTGTAGTAAATGATTTTGGTGTTTTAAGATTGATGAATAGAAAATTCAAGGATTTGATTCCTATTGCAGGAAGGATTCTTGTAAAGCAAAAAACAGATCCAAGGCACTATTATGAATCTTATAGCAATAAGGAAAGTTCATTGCATACATCATTAAGTGATATAGGTTTTGCCAATTTTTTGAAAAAGAACAATGTCAAAATGGTAGAACTCAATAATACTCTCCAAGGCGCAGATTTGCCTGCTGATTTTTCTTATTCCTTACATTACCCCCATGTTATTGTAGCGCTTAAAAGAATATATGCTAATGCAGAGAGAGGATCATTTATTCTTCAGCATGAATGCATGAAGGAAAAATTGCTTTCAAATGGATATGCATTTTTTTATATGAATAAAACAATAAATCCAGCAATAAAATCAAAGCTTGACAGGATTATATTTAGCAATAGATTAAGTTAATTGCATAAATAGAATTAACCTAAAAAATGAAAACAAAACAGATTTTTAACATCCTTTTGATTCTCCTTGCCTTTGTAATCATCCTTTTGCAGACGAGTGACATATCTCATAGCTATTCCATTAAAATCCTAGTAGGAAAGACATTAACATCAGAGGATTATCAGAAATTATGCTTTAATAATGAATATGAAACCCTAAAATCTGATAAAATAAGAAGATTGTGCAAATTGGTTCAACCAGATTATATGCATGCTTATTTTTATGGTGAGTGCATTGCTGTGAGCGAAGAGAATATCTCATTATGCAATTTATTATTGCAAGACCAAGATCCCGATTATGCCCTTGAGCATCGCCAATATTGCGAAAAAAACTTTAATATTTACTTTCTTCTGAAAACAAGGCAAGTAAAATTCTGTGACTCACTTAAAGAAAAACCAGACATTAAGATATTCCATTCTCCTGAAGATGATTTTCTCCTATGCAATGAGATTCATAAACACTTAGTAGAAGATGCTGCAATAGGACAATGGGAATCTCTTTGTTCAAGATTGTTTGATAAAGAGAAGTTTATGCCCAGATGTATAGCTACATTATTGAACAACTCATCAATCTGCGATAAAATTGATGGGATTGATGAGAAAATAAAATGCAAGATATATACCAGAGAGATTGAATGCGATAGATTAAATGATAAGGAATATATACTGGATCTTATAAATAACACCAATCATTTCACTTATGGGTGATTTCCTGCGTCTGGCTTCTGCTATATCCCAATTAAGAGATTACACTCTTCTTTCTTTTCTAAGTTAGATATCTCATCACAAAAAGACTTATCCAAGTTAAACATGCCTTTGCAGAATAACAACATATCTGCCTCAGAAATCCCAGAGGATTGCTCTTTTTGCGAATCAACCCACAAATTACATAAATCATCAATCCTTCCTTCTGAAATAAAAGTAACTATGGTCTTGCATACCTGGATATCATCAGCATCTTCATCTCCATGCATGCGATCCTCATATATCCTGCCTAAGCTGTCATCAAGCATTTCACAGTATGAGGAATCCTTATTTTTATATGCCAAAATTCTGTATACTCTATTCTTGCATTTTAGTATATTTTCAGGTAGCCTGAGCTTCTCACATTCCTCTATATCTGTTTCAGAGTATGCAGAAGAAGAAATCTCCAATACTTTTTCCCTTGGCTGATTTAAATCAGTGATTTCTTCAACATCTTCAACTATCTCTCCTTCTGATTTCAAATAAATCAAATATGCTGCAAATACTATAATCAGCAAAATAACAAGAGAAGAGATTAAAATGAATAATTTTCTCTTCTTTGGAAGTCTGGGTTTTCCTGCAGGGGCTTCTTTTCCAGGAGCTTTCTTTGCTTTTTCTTCAAATTCAGATATCGCACTTAATACTACATCTTCTGAATAACCGCTTTCTAAAAGTTTATCTTTTATTTCTTTAAGCGAAAAACCCTTTTTAATCTCATACACAATATATTTTTTTAATTTTTCTGGAACCATTTTTAAGATTATTAATATTTACCATGACCCGTGGCTTCCATGACTGCCATGGCTTCCATGACTTCCGTGGCTTGAATGGCTTGCATGATGCCCATGTGTCCCTGTTGCAGTAGAGTCGCTATAACTTATACCCAGGTTG
>JAGLGH010000359.1 GCA_023144115.1 Nanobdellota archaeon
GAAGGGTAGTGTTGTCACGTTGTCGATAGGAAACATTTTGTCTCTGCCTGTTGAAATTGATCATGTTGAATATGGGGACGATATTATCTTAGAAGCCAAGACGCGCGTTGTCTTAAAGGCCAGAAGAGGGGCCGTTCCGATACAATATGTGAAGAAAAACTTTTATGCCAGTCAGTCAGCACTGCCGCTAGAGTTTGACGCGAGCAAGTGTAAGATTTTTTATAAATTATTGGGAGCCTCAAAAACTAATTCAGATCCAATATTCTTATGGCCCGGGCCGGACAGCAAATATCTTGTTAATGAGATATTCAACGATCAGCGGTCAATAAAGTCATTTGAATTTATTCAATTTGATAAGACACACAAGAATTTTGTTGTTAACCCGGGTTTTTGGGTAGTCGAGAAAGATATTATTGTCCCTAAAGGGTACAAGCTTATAATCACCGGCGGGACAAATTTAAATTTGATAAACAATTCTAAGATAATTTCGTTTTCTCCGATTAGCTTTATAGGGTCTGAAGAAAATCCCGTCGTAATTATTTCTTCTGATCAAACAGGGCAAGGGCTAGCTGTTTTGCAGGCAAAAGAACGTTCGTTCTTAGAACATGTTACGTTTAACGGTTTATCTAACCCAAGGAATGATTTATGGGATCTACCCGGTGCTATTACATTTTATGAGTCACCGGTCAGCATTAAGAAATGCAAATTTTTAGACAATAGGTCTGAAGACGGCTTGAACATTGTTAGAGGAGAATTCAGCATTTCCGAGAGCTTGTTTAAATCAACATTATCAGATGCGTTGGATATTGATTTCGGAAAAGGAGAGATAATAAATACATTCTTTGCGGATACAGGAAATGATGCTATTGATGTCTCCGGAACATTACTAGGCCTTAGGAATATTCATGTTAGAAATGCCGGGGACAAAGGGATAAGTGTTGGAGAAGAAAGTAAAGTGGATCTTGCTGATATTTTTATTGATAAAAGTAAGATCGGTGTGGCCGTAAAAGATTTCTCTGAAATAAGAGGTGAGCGTATTCAGATTAATGATTCTCTTGTCGGAATTACGCTTTATCAAAAGAAAGCGGAATTTGGCCCGGCTTTAGCCCATTTAAAAGAGGTTAAAACTAAAAATGTTAAACACGCGTATTTTTTGGAGGATGCTTCCGAATTGAAAATTAATAGAAAGAGAAAGAGGACGGATCAGGATGTATTTCATAAGTTGAAGCAAGAGCTATTAGGCCTATGATTGATTTATTATCAAGTAAAATTAGTGACTACAGGTATGAACGAAAGTTTGTTGTCGATAATGATTTATTTCTTCAACTCAATCCTGTCATTCAAAGCCATCCGGCAGTTTTCAAACCCATCTTTTACAAAAGGCAAATCAATAATGTCTATTTTGACAGTTTTCATTTTCAGAGTTACAAAGATAATGTTAATGGCCTGTCAAAAAGGTTAAAGGTGAGAATAAGGTGGTATGGAGATACTTTTGGTCAAGCCGAAAGCCCGAACCTCGAATTTAAGCTGAAGGTTAATCATCAAATTGGAAAAATAACTTTTGCTTTGCCTGCGATGAATGTTGAGAGCGGTTATGATGTCGAAGAAATAAAGAGGATAATTTCGGGTGCGGACTTACCAGGGCCGATTAGAAATTATGTGTTAAGGTTATCCCCGGTTTTATTAAATTCATACCAAAGAGAATATTATCGTTCAGCTGATTTGAAATTTAGATTGACAGTAGATGAATATGTGAAGATGTACAGATTGAGAAATTATTCGAATACTTTTATTGATCAATCGTCTATGTTGAAGAGTAAAATTATCGAATTAAAATATTCCTGCAAATATGATCAAGATTCCCACAGGGTGACTAGTTTATTTCCTTTCCGCTTGTCTAAAAACTCAAAATATGTTCAAGGAATTCAGTCGATGTGGGGTTTTTATGAGTAATTTTATTGCGATGAAAAAGATAATGATAATTTTTATTATTGTTTTGGCAATTGCTTTTTTGGTCCTTTTTATGGTTCTCTTCATTCGCGGGCCGCAGCATCTTGTTGTGCCGGCGGATGATATTGTTTATTCTTTTTTTGTCGCAGGGCATACCTACGGAAGCCCCGGGAAAAATAACTATGGGCTGCATCCGCCATTTGAAAAGAAGATATCTTTTATAAAAAATACCACAGGAATGAGTTTTGGCGTATTAACCGGAGATATTGTA
>JAGLGH010000036.1 GCA_023144115.1 Nanobdellota archaeon
TATCATATCGGTGCATCATTAAAAGATTTAGGCAAGAAATGGTTTGCATTCTCAAAGCTTTAAAAGGAAGCGTTTGAATTGCTGAGCAGGCTGGTTTAGGATGAAGGAAAAGGTATTGAAATGATATAGTTACTTAAAATTATTGTTCAGTTGATCTTGTCCAAAGATATTTGAAGTATTCTTTATGGTTCTCAGATACATATTTGTTGTCAATAACAAAAGCTAAGGGGTCATCTGTCCAAATAACATTAACAACTTTCTCCCCATAAATGAATATAACATGAGGTGCATGTGTAACTTCTTTTGGCATAACTCTAAACTCATAGAATTCATTTTCTTTCAGATGCTTCTTGTCAGATCTGTGCCTTGCATAATTTGGAAAGAAAATATCTTTTGCCAGCAAATCCTGCCATAGAATTTTCTTTGCAACCCTTTTTGAGTTATATTTTTTCCAAAATTCAGGCATGTGTGTTGACACGCCTCCTCCTGCCCCTCCTGCAATAAATTGACAAAGTGGATAGTTGAGCATATCTTCAAAAAGGACCTCTAAACCTTTTTTTCCTCTAAGGATTTCAACTGAAATTTGATGACCAATAAATTGATTCACAAATGTATTTTTACTTTGATATATTTCATCAGGTTTTCCCATTTGAATTATTTTTCCTTTGTCCATAATGATTATTGTGTCAGCCAACATTAAAGCTTCTGCAATATTATGAGTAACCATTATGAATGTAATTCCTAATTGTTTTTGTATTGTCTTTATTTCATTTTTCAAAGATATAGCAACAGGTGCATCAAGAGAGGAGAATGGTTCATCTAAAAGCAAAACCTCTGGTTTTATTGCTAGAGACCTTGCTATTGCTACTCTTTGTTTTTCTCCCCCACTTAGTTGAGTGACATTTTTGCGCTTGTATTTTTCAAGACCTATTAATTTTAGTAGAGAATCAATTGTATTTTTCCTTTTCTGTTTGTTTTTTTCTTTTGATTTCAAACCAAATTCAATATTTTCAAACACATTGAGATGGGGAAAGAGGTTAAGATGCTGCCATACTAAAGAAACATTCCTCTTTTCTGGTGGAAAATCTGTAATGTCTTTGTTATTGTGAAATATTTTTCCCTTATCTATTGAAGTTACACCTGATATTGATTTTAAGATTGTTGATTTTCCACAACCACTTGGTCCAACTATAACAACAAAATCTCCTTTATTAACAGAAAGATTTATGTCCCTGACTGCATAAACATCTTCATACTTTTTAGTTACATTTTTAAGTTTAAGCAATGACATCTTTCTTTACCTTTTTATTAATTAATATAAATGCTGTTATTAATAAACCCACTGAGAACAACACAATTATTGTTCCTAAAGCATTTATCTCTGGACTAATGGCAGTTTTAAGCATAGTCCATACTTTGATAGATATTGTTTGATTAAATCCGGAAACAAACCATGAAATCATAAATTCATCCCAGGAAAAAGTAAATATTAATAATCCAATCCCCACAAGATTCCATTTAATTAATGGAATCAGTATTTTGAAAATATATGTAAATATGTTGCCGCCAAGATCATAACAAGTTTGTTCCAGTGAGGAGTCCACTTTCCTTAATGAATAATAAATTAATCCAATTGCAATAGGTGCAAGATAGACAGATTGAAAAATAATAATTGGGAGAATTCCTTGTTTGATACTTAATAAACTCAGATATGATATAAAGGTTATTCCTAAGAGAAGTGTAGGAAATAATGCAGGTAAAAAACTGAAAGATAGAGCGATGTCTTGTTTTCTTTTCTTTAGTCTGATAATATGATTTGCTCCAATAAATCCAATTATTAGGCATATTAGAGTAATGCTTATTCCAACAATAATACTATTTGATAAGGGTTCTATGATTAATGAATTGCTTAACAAAGATTTATACCATTGCAGTGTAAACCCTTTCCAAGGCAAGGTAGGATATTTATCAACATTGAATGAAAAAATTATTAGCACTAATACTGGAGAGAATATGAAACAGAAGAATAACACAAAGAATGCCTTATAAATAACTTCTATTAAGTGTTTGCTTTTATTCATTTTTCTTACCTCTAAACAAAAATAAGCCAATTATTGTAATAAATAATACAAGAATAGTTCCCAATGCACTAGCTTTTGGCAGATTATTAATATTGTTCGTATCAATGATGTTATAGGAGTATGTGTATATGTTCCCTCCGCCTAGGATTGCTGGCATTACATAATCGCTCATGGAAATTATAAAACTTAAAAATATTGCAATTAGTAGAAATTTCTTTATTTGTGGCATAACGACTTTGAAAACTGTTTTTAGTTCACTCACTCCTAAATCCAAAGATGTTGTTATAGTCTCTCTTAGCATCATCGATAGTCCTAGGTATATAAGTAGGACAAGAATGGGGGTTAGAAATGAAATCAAACCCAGTATAATTGCAAACTTGGAAAATAAAAGAGGTAATGGCTCTGAAATTAATCCCATTTTTAATAAAAACCAATTAATCACCCCTTGATTTGACAATACTAGTGACCAAGAATAAGCACGAAGAAGATAATTGGTGAGCAAAGGCAATATTATTGCTGCAATCGCAAATTTTTTATATTTTTCAGAGATTCTTGTATGTATGAAGTATGCTGTAAAAAACGAAATGATTGTTGTTAAGATACTAACAATTATTGCAATTGTTAAAGAATTCATTAGACTGATATAAAATATTTTAGATGTAAAAATATTTAAATAATTATCAAATGTTATTATTCTTACAATTTGATAATTTTTGTATGAAAATAAACTAGTAATCAGCAGAGTTATTACTGGAACAATGAAAAGTAAGGAGTACCATAAATAGAAAGGTATTCCAAATATGATTTTTAGTTCGTTATTTCTACTAGGGTCCATTTTAATTAAAAAAATAAAGAATTATCTGGCTTTGAACTCTTGCCAGATATCAAGCCAGTCCTGCTCCTCTTGTTGTATTGGCAAACTTCTTAGAGTAACCTGATTAGCTAATTCTTGCCCCTCGTTTGCATTATGAGCCTGCATAATGTTTTGTTGTTCAACACTTAACATACTAAATGCCTCTTTATGCGCAGGAATTCCAATATATGCTTCTCTCCAAGCTATAATTGTTTGTCCTTCTGGTGAGGTGATGTATTCAATGAACTTTTCTGCAAGATCTTTATTCTTTGCTCCTTTAACAATGGAAATAGATTCAGCCCACATCAGACCGCCTTCTTTTGGCACAGTCCATGCAATATCATATCCTTGTTCTTTTAATACCGCTATATTCCATTCTCCACCACCTGGAACAACCCATACTTCTTCATTTGCTAATGCAGTATGAACATCTGCCCCATTTGCTAGAATTGTTTTTACTTGCGGTTTTAATGAATAAAGAGTTTGGGCTAATTCTTCAAGTTTCTTATCACTTATATCATGAGCTTTTTCGTTTCCATTGTATCTACTAATAACACCCATACTTGGAATATAATAATCCCAAATCCCAACTTTACCTTTAACTTTTTCATCCCAAAGTATTTCGTATGATTGAACATCATCTGCACTGAGATATTTCGGATTATACAGCAAACCATTTGAACCCCACCTAACAGGAATTGCATATGTATTTCCATCAATTTCCATAAATGGGAAATTATTTAGTGGTTCAATAAACTGATCAACTGGATAATTGCTTTTTTCAACTGGCTGCAATAAATCTTTAGCGTGTAATTTTGGAACAGTTTCTGGTCCAACAACAATTAAGTCGTAAGTATCTGGTGATTGTTCTAATAATGAAACTACATTTGGATCCCCAACAGCAGTCTTCACATTAACTTTCACATCATATTTTTCTTCAAATGGTTTAATTAGACTTTCCTCATCATAACCAATCCAAGCAACAATGTTTAATTCAGTACTTTCTTGATTAACAGGCGTATTGGTAGAACAACCTGCTAATATAATAAGTACAAGCAGCATCGCTGCAATAATTATATGTTTCATTTTTTATTATCCTCCTTAATAGGCATATCAAGCCTTCTTTTGCATCTGGGGCACTCTTTTGGGTATTCCTTTCTGCTAACCCACTGATACTCACAATACCTACAGTGCTTTTTTCTGTTCATAGTAATCATAGTAATAGCCATAGACATATTAATTTATGCGGTATTGTTACAATACCCCAACATTTATATAGTTGAATAGAATTTTAGAGTATATGGAATTATCATACCTACGAAATATAGGTCTTGCAGAGGGCGAAATAAAGGTATATAGAGCTATCCTTGAAATAGGTCAAACTTCCATGTCAAAAATTCATGAAAAAACAGGCATAGAAAGAAGAAATATCTATGATATCCTCAACAAACTTATTGAAAAAGGTTTGATTAGCTATATCTCTGAGAAAGGAAAGAAAGTATTTCAAATAACTCATCCCAATAAAATTATTGATTTTATTGAGGAAAAAGAAAGAGCAATAGCCACTCATAAAAATGAAATTGAAAAAAAGATTCCAGATTTAATCAGTATTTTTAATGAGAAAAAAGTTGATATCAGAGCTGAAATTCTTAGAGGAAATGAAGCAATAAAATCTATGCTTGAGGAAGCTCTTGAATTTAAGAAAAATTATTGGATTGGAGGAAATGAGGGGTTAGATAATTTTTTTCAGTATTGGTGGAAACATTTTGATAAGAAAAGAATAGCAAAAAAAGTTCATTGGTATGATCTCGCAGATTATGGTCTTTATCTATCAAAGTACAAAAAGTCAAAACATTTTGAAGAAAAGTATTATGAATTAAGATTTCTTCCAGAGGACTTAAAATCTCCAATGGTAATATTTATTTTTGGAAATAAAGTAGCGCAAATCCTATGGGGTAAACAATCCTTTGCTTTTGTATTAGAATCCAAAGAAATAGTTGAGAGTTATTTGAAGTACTTCAATTACTTCTGGAAAAAGAAGATTACAGTTAAATAAGAGTCCTATCTATTGATAATTCTCACTTATAAATTCTAATTCTATTTTTTAATATCTTATCAGGATTAATTAAAACTTTAGGATTTTCCAGATAATCTAATTTAGGAGGTAATTGTTTATTTTGAAACGCTTTTTTAATTAAATTAACTCTCCTAGGTAGTGCACCTAATCTTTTCTCAGTCCCTAAACCCAATATAAGAACCTTGGGTGCTTCTTCCCATTTAATATATTTTCTGTTGCAATATTTAACCTTTGGTTTTATTGTCTCTTTTGAGACACCCAAAAGCATATAATACCATAAATCCTTATTCTCACAAGGAGGTAAAATATGTAATTCAGATCCCAGGTAATCTTTAGTATCAACTACTATAAGGGGATCTTTTTCTAATAGAGTATAATTGTAATGAAAATCAATCTCTGCTTGGTCATATATGTCTATCTTATCATCAATAGTTGTTGTATCATTTCCAATAGTAGAAGTAGCATTCTTGAACATTGACTTTACCTGTTCTTCATTCCCCCCAAATTTCCCAACATAATGATCAAAACGATTTTTTACTACTTCTAATGAATAGGTGTAGGGTCTTGGATTTTTTGCAAGTGTTTCCTTTTTTATACCAATAAAGTCCCTATAAAAATCATTTTT
>JAGLGH010000360.1 GCA_023144115.1 Nanobdellota archaeon
ATCTGTGCAATGCATTTCTGCATACAATATAATTAATATCTTTATGATTCTTAATAATTGATGAAGAATTGTAAACACTTCCCTGATTAAATTCTACTGAATCATAAAAAGGAGGATTTTTCTCTAACTTATCCTCAGGTCTGCAATATCCAGGAAGCTTTTTCCAAAATTCTTTTATCTGTTTAATCTTATCTTTTGATTTCTGCTTTAAATTCATTTTTGCCAAATTGATCATATCTGCAGATAAATCCACCCCAACTATATAGCCATTTGTCTGCTCTGCTAACTCTAAACTAAGCAAACCAGAACCACACCCCACATCTAAAATAGTTCCAACTTGCATATTTGTTCTGACATGATTCACACCATAACACCCAGTTCTATTCTTAAAATCTGTTACTATCTTTTTATAAGTCTCTTGCCTTGCAGACTTTCCAATTTTATCGTATTTCTCTGCAACTTGACCTGTCATAGCCTCTTCTTTAAGTATGTTCCACCTTCCATTGATTTCTGTTCCAAATACCTCTTTAACAGCTTCTTCTAAGCAGGGAGTAGATTCAATTTTTGTTTGATCTACAACCAGTGCAATCTGTTTCATCCTCCCCATGTTATTTACCTCTAATAGATAGTGACAGGAGCAAGCATATAAACAAGTGTAGTAAGGGTAGTTACAACATTTTAGAAAGAATTAAATAATAGAGACTAACACAACAACCAATATGAAGCAAGAACAACTTGAAAAAGCAGGATTAAGTCCAAATGAATCAAAATGCTATCTAAGCTTGTTAAAGCTAGGATCTGCATCTGCCAATGAGATATCAAGACATTCTGGCGTGCATAGAGTCTCAGTCTATGATGCTCTGAGAGGTCTAAGAGAAAAAGGTCTTGTGAGCCAGATTTTAAAATCAAACAAATTGTTATTTGAAGCAGGCAATCCTGAAAATATTTTAGAAACAATAAAAGAAAAAGAATCTGAACTTGAAGATGCAAAAAAAGTTATCCCAGAATTATTACTTGACTTTAACATGATTAAAGAAAAGCAGGAGATTCATAGTTTTAAGGCAATAGCTGGAATCAAAACTGTCTTGCAGGAGATGCTCAAATCAAAAACAGAGATATTAGATTTTGGAGCAGAATACAAGATAAAAGAATTTCTTCCATATTATTATCCAGGATGGGATAAAGAAAGAATAAAGAACAAGATACGCATGAGAATCATTGCCAATATCAAACTAAAACCAACCAAAATACCTTTAACAAAAATAAAGTATGTTCCATCTGAGTTTAATTCTTCTGTATCAACATACATATTTAATAATAAAGTCGCTTTGATAATGTGGGTTGAGAATCCACTCGCAATTATCATTGAACATAAAGATGTTTATGATTCATATAAGAATTATTTTGAATATCTCTGGAAGATTGCACAACAATAAGTCCAATACAAAAAGAGAATAAGAATAAAAAAGATTATTTCATCTCTGCCAGAATCCGTTTCCAATAGTCTTCCCTTTCTCCTTCAACATACTCTGCCTGAGGCCAGAATTTAAGACCATCATCCTTAAGCCTTGGTATTATATGAAAATGAAGATGAGGAACAACCTGCCCGCCTGTCTTGCCATTTAATTGAGTAACTACAAAGCCGTCTGTATCAGCAGCTTTTTTTACAGCAGGCGCAATCTTCCTGACAACAGCCATGACTTTTGCTATAAGCTCTTCAGGCGTATCTTCAAGATTATAATAATGCTGCTTTGGTATAACCAAAGTATGCCCCTTGTTTACCGCCACTAGGTCAAGAAAAGCGAGAACATCATCATCTTCATAAACCTTGAGAGACGGCAATTCTCCTTTCACGATCTTACAGAATATACAATTTTCCATATTATTCATCAATCTCAGCATGTATGCAATGAACGTATGCAATTAAATATCATGATCTCTCATGGTTAAGGCAACATCATCATCATCATCATCATAATCCTCAATAAATTCTGAATAATCTTCTTCAAAAAAATCTTTATCAATCCCTTCAACATCATCATTATATGCGATAGTCTGTATCTTCGCTTTTAACACGTTATCAACCACCTCTTGAACTAACCAGAAATTAGGGTTATATAAACTTTATGGTGATGCAGTATACTTATCTAACCCACAATATATTTAAATGCCTCATGTTTTCTTAACTAAACATGAAAAGTGGTAGGCAAAAAACATTAAGAAAATTATCATTTGTTTTTATTTTATTAGTTTTATTATCCCTACTATTATCTACAGCTACTGCCTCTTATGGATTATTTGATGACAACCAGCAATCAGAGTGTGGTCCAGATTCAGAAGTCTGCGCAATAGAGGATATAGGTCCTGATTATGCAGACAGTAGTACATCTAAACTTGACAATCTGATTGCTTTTATGGAACATAATGAAAATAAGGTATGCCTAATATATTTTTATTCCGAGAAATGCGGTCATTGCGAGAATCTTAAGCCATTTCTTGAAGAGATTATTAATAAATATGGAGATAACATAATCATAACAAAGCTTGATGTATCTAATCCTGAGAATGTGGCAATCTATAATCAATTATGCACTTTCAGAGAATATACAGGGCATGAGATTCCTTTGCTCGCATTAAATAATGTTGTCCTTGTAGGTGAAGACAAGATTAGGAAAAATCTTGAAACAGAAATACTCTGGGGATTACAGCAGGAGGATAAGATATGTCCGCTTGCTGACATGACTTGCCCTAATGGCAATGCATCAGGAACTGATGAGATGATATCAGGCGTGAAGGAGATGACTTTTTTTGCAGTACTTCCTCTTGTTATGATTACTGGACTTGGAGATGGCATTAATCCATGTGCCTTTGCAGTGCTTTTGTTCATAATGGCATTTCTTCTGGAAATATCTGGGAGCAAAAGAAGGTTGAAAAGAGTTACTTTATCCTATATCATCTCTTTCATGATTATTAATATAGGATTGGGACTATTTTATTTCTGGACATCAATACAGATAGGCCATCCAGGCACTATTAGATATATGGCAATTGGTTTTGCCGTATTTGCAGGGCTTATAAATCTAAAGGATTTTTTTGCATATGGAAAAGGGTTTTCATTTGAGATTCCAAAATTTTCAAAAAAATATATAGAATCGCTTGCAGCTAAAGCTTCAGTTCCTGCAGCGATTATTATGGGCAGCCTTGTCGCATTGCTTGAGGCTCCCTGCTCTGTGCCAATATATCTTACTGTTCTTGAAGTGCTTAAAGGCCAAGGCAGGACATTGCTTGATATCATGCCTCACATCCTGATATATAATATCATGTTTATCCTCCCGATTGCAGTACTTGCAATTTTTATATATTATGGGGCAGAAGCAAAAGCGCTTGAGGGATGGAGGCAAAAGCACAGGAAGTTCATGAAGCTTTCTCTTGCAATAATACTGCTTGTTCTTGCAGGATTGATGGTGTCCGGTGTCATATAATAATCAGTTTTTCTGTGCTAAAAACTAAGTATTTTAATTGATTGTGTTTGGTACTTCAAAAGAGGCAAAGCAAAAGATTTTTACGAAAAAAGAAAAATTGATTA